>DATBUE010000372.1:0-1634 GCA_036516375.1 Noviherbaspirillum sp.
GGCGTGCTCGACAGCGCCGCAGCGGCGGCGCTCGGCAAGCAATTGGGAGACGCGACCACCTCGCGTAACTGGAATACCTTGTGCAAGCTGTATGCGCTGTGCACCGAGCCCGCGCCGGCGCCACGCGGCGCCTGAAGTGCAGCCCTCGAGTGCAGCCCTCGAGTGCAGCCCTCGACTTCGGCAATGAAGTGCGGCGCATGCCGAGGACGGCCGACGAGGGCCGACGAGGGCCGATGCGGCCGGCCGCTACTTGACGCCTTACTTGAATTTCTCGTTGCTGTCCCGACGTGCCCGGTAGCCGAGCAGGACCAGCCCGACCAGCATCATCGCAAACACTTCCGGTTCAGGCAGTTCCGACATGTGTACCGGGGCCGTGACGATGTCCTGGCGGGCGTTGACGGCCAGGTCGGCCACGCGCGGCTGGACGCCTGCGTCGCTGTCGCCGGGTGGCGTCACGTCGATGACGGCGGCATGCGCCGCACCGCCGACGACGAAACCGAGCGCTACTGCGAGTAAATATCTGTTCACGATAGTTCCCTTCCTTGCAGATATTGCTGGGTACAAACGCTGTATCAAGGCGACACAGCCGGCGCCGTCGCTGCCATCGGATCCGCAAAAAAGCATAACAAAAACAGCTGCGCGTTTCGCGTACATTTCGCGCTTCCTGTACGCTTCTTGCGCGTGTGATGTACGACAGGAATCGGAACAAGAGGAACTGCATGCCGGTGCCGGAAACCTTGTGGACACCAGGCCGCATCATGTGAAAGAAATGCGACAGCGGCGGAAGTGATGCATGTCAAAGAGGCAAGGCTGGCGCCAGCCTTTGTTGAAACAGGATTAATGTTTTAGCGATATGGCTAGACAGAATGCTGATTTATTTGACATCCTCGCAACGAATTGCATTGTCAGCTTTTCCAGCTATGCGCCTGATCAAAAAATTTTAAGCCAGGCGTATACATCTCCGATTTTTTTACGGGTATAGTCTCCCTATCCTCATTGCCCTTGGGCATCAAAACCATGTCGAACAAGCACTTGTTCGACTCCACGCGGACCTGCCAGCCGCCGCCATTCCGACAAGCGCGACCCGGAAGGCCGCCTCCGTTTTTGCACTGTTGCATCACGCGCGCCATACATTCGTAGAGTACCGATAATGCCCAACTTTGCCCGTATCCAGATTGCCTTCAAGAACGTCTATGTGCGCATTGCCGCCGCCGTCTTGCTGGGCGCAATGGCTGGCGTGGCGATCTGGTCGGCCGACAAGCCCCAGGATCCCAGCCCGGTCGTCCATTCGCAGGATATTTCCGAAATCACGCGCCTGGCTGCGCAGAAAGACAAGCTCGACTACCTGATGGTGGCCAAGCCGCTGTCCGAGTCGCCACGCTACGTCTTCAAGTTCAAGGGGGCGCCCGAGCTGCACGTGGTCAAGGTGCCGAGCACCTCGCACCTGAGCCTGGAGCGCGAAGTGCTGCTCAAGAACGCGATTCCCTATTCGATCGCCAAGGAAGACTTCCTGGCCACGCACAAGGCCGTGCTCGACGAAGGCAACAGCTTTGCCGCCGACACCGGCGACTTCCTCAAGCGCCACGCCTTCGAGATCCTCCTGATCGGCCTGATTATCTATTGCCTGAAGTTCG
>DATBUE010000373.1:0-1906 GCA_036516375.1 Noviherbaspirillum sp.
TCGGCCCCGTCATTTCAAAGGCCCACCGCGACAAGATCGCTGCGTATGTCGATCTGGCGCGCCAGGAAGGCGGGCGGGTGCTGGTCGGCGGCGAGATTCCGGATACCGCTGCGCTGAAGAACGGCTGGTTCTATCAGCCGACCGTCATCGATGGCTTGAGCAACCGCGCCCGCGTGTGCCAGGAAGAGATCTTCGGGCCGGTGCTGGTGGCGTTGCCGTTCGAGGATGAGGACGACGTGATCGCGCAGGGCAACGACACCGTGTTCGGTCTCGCGGCCGGCATGTGGACCGGCGACTACGCCCGCGCCTGGCGCGTGGCACGCGAGCTGGAAGCGGGCTCGGTCTGGATCAACACCTACAAGCAATCGCACATCGCCACACCGTTCGGCGGCTTCAAGGACAGCGGCATCGGCCGTGAAAAGGGATTGCACGGTCTGCGCCTGTATAGCCAGGTCAAGAGCGTGTACTGGGGATTGCATGACAAACCAATGGGACTCGGATAAATGAACACCACAACGAAAAAAGATGCGGCCCTGCCGCTCAAGGGTGCACGCATCCTGATTGCCGGCGCCGCCAGCCTGGTCGGCTCGCACACCGCTGACCGCCTGCTGGAAGCAGGCGTGGCCGAAGTGCTGCTGCTGGATAACTTCGCCTTCGGCACGGTGGAAGCCATTGCGCATCTTCAGGACAACCCGCGCGTGAAGATCGTGCGCGGCGATCTGACGCGCCTGCCGGATTTGCTGACGGCCACCGAAGGTGTGGATGGCGTGCTGCACCTGGCTGCCTACATGACGCTGGGCTTCGCGCAGACGCCGTGGCAAGCGGTGGATGTGAACGTGCGCGGCGCGCAGAACATGCTGGAAGCCTGCCGCGTGAACAAGGTGAAGAAGCTGGTGTTCGCATCGTCAAATGCCGTGTACGGCTACGGCAGCGGCATCCAGGGCGCGCTGGTCGAGAACGGCCCGTTCCATTCCACCGGCGCACCGCCGGCCGCGATCCTGTACGGCGCATCCAAGATCATGGGCGAGCAACTGTGCCGCCAGTATTACCAGAAGCACGGTCTGGATTACGTCGTGCTGCGCTACTCCACCGTGTATGGCGAGCGCCAGCATTACCGCGCCGCGAACTCGCTCTACATCATGGAAACCTATGATCGCGTGCGTCGCGGCGAGCGTCCGGTGCTGCCGGGCGATGGCACCGACACCAAGCACTTCGTGAACGTGGCCGACGTGGCGCGCGCCAATCTGGCCGCCTTCGAGAGCGGCGCGACCGACATCGCGGTCAACGTCTCCGGCCCCGACCCGATCACCACCGGCGAACTGGTGCAACTGGTGCTCGACTACTGCGGCAGCGACTTGAAGCCCGAGATCAAGGCCGATGCGCCGGGCACGGTGCGCCTGACTTCCGGCGGTGCCTTCCACATTCCGCACGACCTGGCCGGCGAGCTGATCGGCTGGCAGCCGCAGGTGAAGATGAAGGAAGGCATTGCGCGTCTGCTGGCCTGGCGCGAAGAGCAGGAGAAGAAAGAAGCGGCATGAAATGAAGTAGGCGCGGGTGCAAGCCCGCGCTGCGTCGTAAGTTGATTGCAAGCCCGCAAGGGCATTCCACTACAAAAAAACCGGAGACAGCATGAAACCCCTACGTTCCATCCTCGTACGTACTTTGTTCGGCGCCGCAGCCATGTTGGCCACAAGCTCGGCATTCGCCTGGCCGGACAAGCCCATCGAAATCGTGGTCGGCTTCGCGCCCGGCGGCGGCACTGACGTCACCGCGCGCACGCTCGCCACCCATCTTGGCAAGGCGCTCGGCGGCACCGTGCTGGTGGTGAACAAGCCAGGCGCCTCCGGCGCAATCGGTCTGGCCACAGTGGCGCGCGCGCAGCCGGATGGCTACACGCTCGGCATGA
>DATBUE010000374.1:0-4425 GCA_036516375.1 Noviherbaspirillum sp.
TTGTGAAATGGATGGGGCTTTGGTCGGATGCGATGCAAGGCACCCGGCTCGCCGCAGTGCGAGCACTGCAAGAGACGGGCAACGCAGCAGCGCGCCGGCCAAAGCCGCAGACATCCACAATTTGTTTTGCGGGGGTACTTAGTCCGGGCGCGGGTCGGACGAGGCGGCACGGAAGCCGGCCGCCAGGAAGGGAATCATGTAGCGGCAGGTCTCTTCCATCGGGGTCTCCTGCAGCTCCACATCCATTTTCCTCGCGATCGAATCGACGCGGCCGGTGTCGGCGCGCGCATACACCATGCTTCCGTACAGGAACACCAGACGCTGGAAGAATTCTTCGGTGGAAAGGTGCGGGCAGGCTGCGCGCAGGCGCTGGGCGAAACGCACGGCTGCGCTGTCATAGACCTCATTGACGACCTTGCGCACTTCCGGGGTCGGATCGGTTGCCAGGCGCCCGGACAGGCGCAGGAAATGCAGATCGTCCTCGCGAGCGGCGCGCGAAGCGCGAAAGGTCGGTGCAATGAAGCTGTCCAGCAAGTCTTCCAGCGGCGGAGCGCGGTCCGGATAGCGTTCGTCGAGCTCATCCAGCAAGCGCATGCGCTCGTCGTTGATGACGGAGCCGGAGCGCTGGAAGATCGCAAGCAGCAATTGCTCCTTGGTGCCGAAGTGGTAGTTCATCAACGCCAGATTCACCTTGGCCTCGGTGCAGATGCGTCGCAGCGACACGCCGTTGTAGCCGTTCTCTGCCATCAGGCGCAAGGCAGTGCGCAAGATGGCTTCGCTGGTGCCGGCGCCGCGGGCGGGCCGGACGCCGGCTGGGGACGGAGCGGGATCTTCCTGTTGCAACCCTGCTTTGTCTTCATTCATGGTCATGCCCTCCCTTAATTTAAACAACCGCTTAACTTTTTATTGCAAATTCATTACTTTGCAATAAAAGAGAGCGCATTTTTCTCTGGTTTCGAGTTCTTTTTTTCCGGGATTTGCTGCACCGCGCACCTAGCGTCCGGCAGCAGCGTCACGAAGTTTAAACCCATCGGGAAAAGAAATGCGATTTTTGCAAGAAGCATGACTTCTCCACGATCTCCAGCCCACACTTCCCGCGTTCCCTAGGAGAAGCGGCGACGCGCGTGTCCATGCTGCACTCTGCACTTGCCGAAATCTTGCGTTTTGATGAGTAAAAGTATGTCTTCATTGGCGATACGCAAACTCTATTGATCGATTGCCTAAATCAATTGACCATGTTTTCCGTCAGGTTTAGACTGCGGCTCTGTTTTTAAACACTTGTTTAATTACGGCGACGGGAGATGAACATGACGGCAACAAGCCAACCGCAAGTCGCGCCTCCGCTGGCGCGCTTTCGCAATCTGGTTCCCTATCAATCCCAGCATGCCGAAAAGGGCATTCCGCGTGAATTGATGGAGTACCTGACCGCCAACCGCGTCTTCCCGGTCGTCTCTCCGGCAGGACTGGTCGGACGCAACGCCGCCGCCCATTTGCGCGGCTGGCCCGGCTTGTGCATCACCATCGCCCAGTGCACCCCGCAGCAAGGCCCGGTCGCGCACAACCATACCGGCACCCTGGAAACTTTCTTCTGCATGAACGGGCGTTTCGACGTCATGTGGGGCAACCGGCTGGAGCACAAGGTCACCGTCGAGCCGGGCGACCTGGTTTCGGTGCCGCCGGGCATGTATCGCGCCTTCCGCAACCTGACCGATGAGCCGGCGCGCTTGCTGGTGCTGATCCAGGGCGACCGCAACATGAGCGACAAGATCGAGATGCCGCGCTACATCGGCGAGGAAGTGCGCGCGCAGTACGGCGAGGAGGTGCTCGACATGCTTGCCGCGATCAACATGCGCTTCCAGGGCGAAAACACGCCGGACTTCACGTCGCAACAGATGGCCCTGCGCACTTGGCGTGCGCGCGGCCTCGCGCCGGGCCTGCACCCGATCATGGCACCGGCCGGCGGGGCCGCACCGATCGCATGCTGGCCCGGCCTGAATGTTTCGCTGTTGCTGACTGCGCAGGGCGAGCAAGCGAATGCCCGGGTGCCGGACGAGCACAGGGAGTGGATTGTCAACGTCGGCGAACAAGCCTGCGAAGTCGTGCTGGACGGCGAGCCCATCGAACTGGCACCGTTCGACATGCTGTGCGCGGAAGCGGGCGCGCAGCGCACCATACGGGCCACCGGCGGCGCACGCGTGCTGCTGGCCCTGCAGGGTAGCGAAACCATCACTCACTAAGAGCCGGAAGGCCGAGGAGACACCACCATGAAAACCAGAACACTCATCACCCGCCTGTTTGCTGGCGCCTTGCTCGCCACCGTCGGTGTCGGCGCCGCCGCCCAGAACTACCCGGACAAGCCGATCCGCATGATCCTGCCGTACGCACCGGGCGGCATCACCGACCTGGCCGCGCGCCTGGCGGCCCAGCACATGTCGACCCAGCTCGGCCAGCAAGTGATGGTCGAGAACCGCGGCGGCGCCGGCACGCGCATCGGCGTGGGCCAGGTCGCCAAGGCCGAGCCCGACGGTTACACGATCCTGTATGTGAACTCGGTCACGCATGGTTCGATGCCGGCGATGTCGAAGTCCCTGCCCTTCGATCCGGTCAAGGATTTCGCGCCCATCGCTCCGCTGTTCGTCTACACCTCGACTCTGGTCTGCCATCCCAGCGTGCCGTGGAATTCGGTGAAGGAAATGATTGCTTACGCCAAGGCCAATCCCGGCGCGATCAACAATGCCACCGCCGGTCCCGGCACCGGCCACGACCTGATGGGCAACCTGCTCAATACCATGGCCGGCATCAAGACCACACAGGTGCATTACCGCGGGGCTGGCCCTGCGCTGCAGGACGTGCTGGCCGGGAACGCACACTGCATCTTCGGCGGCGGCGACGTCAAGCAATACGTCGTCAGCGGCAAGCTGAAGGCGCTGGCCACCAGCGGCATGAAGCGTGACGACAATTTCCCCGGCGTGCCGACCATGGATGAAGCCGGCGTGAAGGGGTACGACATCTCGTGGTGGCAAGGCCTGGCCGCACCGGCCAAGACGCCGCAGCCGGTGCTGGCCAAGCTGACTGCAGCCGCACAGGCCGCATTGAAGGAACCGGATCTGCAGAAGCGTGCTGGCGACCTGAATCTGGATGTCCTGAGCGGCGGACCGGCCGAGCTTGCGAAGCTGATCAACGACGACATGGCCAAGTACGCCCGGATCGTCAAGGAAGCGGACATTCCGCTGCAATGACGGAGAGCCCTTGCGCATCCTGATCTACGGCGCCGGTGCAATCGGCGGTTACCTGGGCGCAGTGCTGTCCGAAGCCGGCCTCGACGTGAGCCTGCTCGCGCGCGGCGCGACTCATGCCGCACTGGCCGCCGGCGGAATCGTGCTGGAGCAGGCTAATGGCCGCCGGCGCCGGGTGCCGCTGCGCGTGCTGCACGCGGACGAGGTCGATGGCGGCTACGACCTGGTACTGGTCACGCTCAAGGCCACCCAGCTTGCCGCCGCCGCGCCACACATCGCCGCCACTGCCGGCCCCGACGCCAGCATCGTGATGATCCAGAACGGTCTGCCGTGGTGGTACTTCGAGCAGATCGATTCGCCGTTGCACGGTACGCGCCTGCACAGTCTGGATCCGGATGGTGCGCTCGCGCGCGGCTTCGAGCTGGAACGCGTCGTCGGCGCCGTGATCTACCAGCCGGTCACCGTACGTGCGCCCGGCCATCTGCTCACGCCCGGCACGGCGCCGGCCCGCCTGATCATCGGCGAGATCGACAACCGGATACGCCCGCGCACCGAACGGATCACCGACCTGCTCGGCACCGAAGGGCTGGAGGTCAGCGCTACATCCGATATACGCCGCGAAAAGTGGCGCAAGCTGCTGATCAACCTGGTGTGGAATCCCTTGTGCGCCCTGACGCAATCCGCACCGGGGCACATCGCGGCTCTGCCCGGCGGTGCCAGGCTGGTCGGCCAGCTGCTGCAGGAAGCCACGACAGTGGCCGCCGCACTCAGCGTGCAGCTCGACTGCGACCCGGAGCGCGAATTGCAGCGCGTGGCCGGCAACTTCGACCAGCAACCGTCGATGCTGCAGGACCTGCGTGCCGGCCGTGCGCTGGAGACCGATGCCATCCTCAACAGCGTGATCGAGATTGCGGATCTCGTCGGCGTGGCCGTCCCGACCCTCAGAAACATCGCCAGCTGCATCGCCCTGCTTGACCAGCGCCTGCGCGAGGACGCGGTCGCCATCCGTCCCATTCCTCTTTCACACCCCGAACCTAGCAGGTGCAGTCCATGAAGTGGATAGACAAAACCAAAGAGGGCACGCTGATCAAGCGCCTCTTTGAAATCGAGAATGAAGGTCGGCGTGTGCCCGGTGTGATCTGGACGCGCGACGACGATGCCGGCCCGCGCCCCCTGGTACTGGTCGGCC
>DATBUE010000375.1:0-2398 GCA_036516375.1 Noviherbaspirillum sp.
TGCGCAATGCCGACGACGCCGCGCAACTGTTCCGCGACCTCGAAGGCCGCGCGCTGGAATCGATCGACGTGCTCGGCGCCGGCCGTGATGCATTGGTGCGCGCCAACACCGAGCTGGGGCTGGCGATGCCGCCCGACGAAATCGACTACCTGCACGAAGCGTTCACAAAAGCGCAACGCAACCCGACCGACGTCGAGCTGATGATGTTCGCGCAGGCCAACAGCGAACACTGCCGCCACAAGATCTTCAACGCCGACTGGATCATCGACGGCGAAAAGCAGGATCGCTCGCTGTTCGCGATGATCCGCAACACGCACCAGTTGAGTCCGAAGGGCACGGTGGTTGCCTACAGCGACAACTCCTCCGTGATCGAAGGCGCGACGGTCTCGCGCTTCTATCCGCGCGGCGAGAACCACGTCTATCAGGCGTCGGAAGAATTGACGCACATCCTGATGAAGGTCGAGACGCACAACCATCCGACCGCCATCTCTCCCTTCCCCGGTGCTTCCACCGGCGCCGGCGGCGAAATCCGCGACGAAGGAGCAACCGGCCGCGGTGCCAAGCCGAAGGCCGGCCTGACCGGTTTCACCGTGTCCAACCTGATGCTCACGCACGCAGTCCAGCCTTGGGAAAACGCGCGTGACGTGACCGAAGCGGTTGCGCAGCGCGAGGCCAAGGGCCAGTCCGGCATCTACGGCAAGCCGGAGCGCATCGCTTCGCCGCTGCAGATCATGATCGAAGGTCCGCTCGGGGGCGCCGCGTTCAACAATGAATTCGGGCGTCCGAATCTCGGCGGCTACTTCCGCAGCTACGAGCAGAAGGTCGGCGACAAGGTCTACGGCTATCACAAGCCGATCATGATCGCCGGCGGCATGGGCAATATCTCGGCTGCGCACACCAAGAAGAACGACCTGCCGGTGGGCAGCCTGCTGATCCAGTTGGGCGGACCCGGCATGCGCATCGGCATGGGTGGCAGTGCGGCGTCCTCGATGGCGACCGGGACCAATACGGCCGATCTGGATTTCGATTCGGTCCAGCGCGGCAACCCGGAAATGGAGCGGCGCGCGCAGGAAGTCATCAATGCCTGCTGGGCGCAGGGCGAACGCAATCCGATCCTGTCCATCCACGACGTCGGCGCGGGTGGTCTGTCCAACGCCTTCCCGGAAATCACCAACGATGCCAAGCGCGGTGCGGTGTTCAACCTGCGCAAGATTCATCTCGAAGAATCTGGCATGGCGCCGAAGGAAATCTGGAGCAATGAATCGCAGGAGCGTTATGTGCTGGCGATTGCGCCGGAAAGCCTGGAGCAATTCCGTGCGTTCTGCGAGCGCGAGCGTTGCCCGTTTGCCGTGGTCGGCACCGCCACTGAAGAGCGGCAACTGAAGGTGATCGACCCTGAGCATGACAACAGCCCGGTCGATATGCCGATGGAGGTCTTGCTCGGCAAGCCGCCGAAGATGTTGCGCGACGTGAAACACGTCGCACAGGAATTCCCCCCGCTCGACCTGACGGGCATCGATCTGCTGGATGCCGCCCAGCGCGTGCTGCGTTTGCCGACCGTGGCCGACAAGTCCTTCCTGATCACGATCGGCGACCGCACGGTCGGCGCCAGTACCGTGCGCGACCAGATGGTCGGCCCGTGGCAAGTGCCGGTCGCGGATTGCGCAGTGACGACGATGAGCTTCGAAGGCTATCGTGGCGAAGCGATGGCGATGGGCGAGCGCACGCCGCTGGCCGTGATCGATGCGCCCGCTTCCGGCCGCATGGCCGTCGGCGAGGCGCTGACCAACATCGCGGCCGCACCGATTGCCGACATTTCCGACATCAAGCTTTCTGCCAACTGGATGGCAGCCTGCGGCCAGCCCGGCCAGGATGCTGCGCTGTTCGATACCGTGAAGGCGGTCGGCATGGAGCTGTGCCCTGCGCTCGGCATCTCGATCCCGGTCGGCAAGGATTCGCTATCGATGCGCACCACCTGGAAGGACGAGGAGGGCGGCAAGGAAGTGCTGTCGCCGGTGTCGCTGATCGTATCCGCCTTCGCACCGGTGCCGGATGTGCGTCGCAGCCTGACGCCGCAACTGCGCACCGACCTCGGCGAAACCGCGCTGATCCTGATCGACCTTGGCCGCGGCAAGAACCGCATGGGTGCATCCACGCTGGCGCAGGTGATGCAGCAGCTCGGCAATGACGCGCCCGACGTCGATAGTCCGGAAGACCTGAAGGCCTTCTTCGCAGCGATTCAGCAATTGAACGGCGAAGGCAAGTTGCTCGCTTACCACGACCGCTCCGACGGCGGCTTGTTTACGACGCTGTGCGAAATGGCATTCGCCGGTCACTGCGGCTTCACGGTCAGTCTGGATATTCTGGCGATGGAAGGCCATGCATCGGACTCCGGCGA
>DATBUE010000376.1:0-4324 GCA_036516375.1 Noviherbaspirillum sp.
TAAGTACCCCCGCAAAACAAATTGTGGATGTCTGCGGCTTTGGCCGGCGCGCTGCTGCGTTGCCCGTCTCTTGCAGTGCTCGCACTGCGGCGAGCCGGGTGCCTTGCATCGCATCCGACCAAAGCCCCATCCATTTCACAATTTATTTTGCGGGGGTACTTAGAGCGGATTTGCCCTGACCAGCTCGCCGGTGCCGGCCCGATGTGCGTGCATTCAACTGCGCGGCCGCCAGAACCTGCTCATCATCGGTTTCACGCTGGCCCCATGCACAAGAATGGACAGGGTGATGACGATCAGCGTCAGGTGGATCAACTCGCGTGCCAGTCCGGCCGGCAAGCCGTGCTGGATCGCGTACATCAGGTAGTACACGGAGCCGATCCCGCGCACGCCGAACCACGCGCTCATCGCGCGTATGCGCCAGGAGGTTTTAGCGAACAGCAAACCGAGGATGACGCTCACCGGACGCGCGACCAGAAAGACGAACAAGGCCAGCCCGACCGTGCGCCAGGTCCAGAAGTCGAGAAACAGCATGCCGCCCAGCAGCAGTACCAGCACGAGTTCCGACAAGCGCTCCAGATGTTCCTCGAACACCAGAGCCTCTTCGCTCACGGTCGGTGGTGGTGCGCGGTCCGGGCTCTGGCCGCCTTCCGACTTGCTTTCCGGGTCGAAGTCCAGGCGCTCCGGTTGCCGCTGGCCCACTCGTGCGAGCTTGAGCTCGGTGTGACGCAGCGCAACGGCGGCGAAAAATACCGCCAGAAATCCCCATGCGCCCACGGCAAGCGACAGGCCATAGGCCACGGCAATCAGGCCCAGCCCGACGAAATCGTCCAGCACTTCGCGCTTCGGTCCGTAGCCGCGCAGCGCCCATCCTGCACGTGCAACCAGTGCGCCGCACAGCGCGCCCACTGCAATGGCAGCCCCGGTTGCCCACAGTACGTCGAGCAGAATCCAGCGCAAGCCGGATTCGCCGATCTCGTGCAGACCCAGCATGCCCATGCCCAGCATCACGAACGGAAAGGCGGTGCCGTCGTTCATGCCGGCTTCGCTGGTCAGCGTGAACCGCAGTTCGTCGTTGTCGCCGGGATGGCGCGGCTGGACGTCGGTGGCGAGAACAGGGTCGGTCGGGGCAAGGATGGCTCCGAGCAGTACGCCCGCGCCGAGCGGCAGGGCCAGCACGAAATGGGCAAACGCGGCGATCAAGGCAACCGTGATCGTCATCGACACCCAAGCCAGCAGCAACGGTGTGCGCCAGCGCGAGATGGATAGCGGCACCGGCATCTTGACGCCGGCCGAAAAAAGGGAAATCAGGACCGCCACTTCAGTGAGGACTTCCAGCCACTCCGATTGCTCAAGCGGATCGAAATAAAAGACGTTGAGCACCGAGGGGCCGACCACGATGCCGGCGACCAGGTAAATCATGGCCGGCGTGAAGGGAAGGCCTTGCAGCGGCGTATGGGTCAGGCCGCGGGCGAGCAACAGGACGCCTATGAGCAGGAACCATTGGGTAGCAGTCATTGCGGTCCGGCCTTCTTGTGGTGGTCACTTGCCGCGATCTGCTTGCCGCAGGTTCAGCGCGGTGCAGGATGTGCGGTCAGGTACTGTGCCGGATAGCACGCGAAGAAGCTTTGCGCTTGCTCGACGGGGCAATGCAACCAGTCGTCGTACTGATCCGGACGCAACAGGATCACCATGCGTTTTTCGGCGTCCGGCTTGTGGAAGCGCTGCATGAGGGCATGCGCGTCGGCGTTTACAGTGAGCATCGAGAACGAGAGCAGCGGCAGCCCGTTGGGGCCGTCCTGCCGGTATTCCCAGATGCCGGCAATGGCCAGCGGCCCGCCGTCGCTGCCGGCAATCTGCCAGCGCACCGCCTTGCCGGTTTCGTAGGATGGCTCATAGAACGCGGCGCAGGGGATGATGCAGAACTGGCCGCGCCGGAAGGCATTGCGAAAGCTGGGCTTGGTGGCCACCGTCTCGCTGCGCGCGTTGTAGGTCTGGCGCGCCAGTTTCATGTCCGCCCAATGCGGCACCATGCCGAACATGGCCAGCGCGCAGGCGCGCTCCCCCGGCTCGGCGTCGGGGCGCGGCGGGCGGATGATGGGTGCCATGTTTCCGGGATAGGCCTCGGGCTTGTACTCGGAATCTGGCGGGGCGACGAAGAAGTGTTCGCGCAACTGGTCGTGACGGCTGGGAAGGTAGTTGGCGCACATGGCGGACATCCGAACAGATTGAAAAAAAAGCCGTGCCTGGGCGGGCACGGCTTCATACCCTCGCGCTTGCGCGCGAATTCAGGCCTTGGCCTCATGTGCCTGCATCATTTCCAGCAGTTGCGCCGGCTTGTATTGCGTGTAGTCCTTGTTGATTTCCTTGCTCACCACCTTCAGCACATTCGGGTCCATGAGCTGGCGCAACGCACCGAGGAATTCAGGCCCGGCCACCAGGATCAGCTTCTTGAAGCGCCCCTCGACCTGGCCTTGCCGCAGGTAATCGGAAACCGCCCGGGCAAACAGTTCGGTCTGGCGTTCTTCCGGCGTCTGGTTGGGCTCGTAAGTCTTGCCCGGCGTGGCCGCGCCCACGTTGTGCATGCTCTTGGTGGCTGCGGTGGGCCCGATCTTGTCCGACTCGGTATCGGCCGTGCGCAGGCGGGCGGCCGGATTGGCCATGTCCGTGATTTCCCTGAGCGCGCCCTTTGCACTTTCCTGAGCGTAAATCATTGCCCGTCCAGCGTTGGCCGAAACGATCCAGGCAGCATCCATCGTGTCCTCCTTGAGTGGGTTGTCAGGGAATTTCGATGGTGGGTCGGCGTGAATTGTTCCTTGCTCAATAATTTCTCCGGCGGGCTCCTTCCCCCTTTCAGGGGGATGAGGACAGGGTTTCGCAAAGCATTGCTTTGCGCCGTCCGAATCCGAGTCGCTTGCAAGCGACGAGGTGGAAGGTTGGGATGGGGCGACCCGCGTAAGGGGGCGGAGCTCGCGCAACGCATCCCTTCGTTTTTACGTTCACACCCCCACCCTAGCCCTCCCCCTAAAAGGGGGGGACAAACGGCATCGGCGAGCTAGTCAGGGCGAATCCGAGCTAGCGCCCGCCCAGCATGCCGCCGAGGCTTGCACCCAGTCCGCCGCTTTTCTCGCCAGCGTTTCCAGCATCACCGCCGGCCACGCTGTCGAGTTGCGCAGCTACCGGTGCCGGCAGTTTTTCCTTCAGAAAGCCGAGCACGGTCTGGACTGCAGCGGCTGCCTTGTCTTCCGGCAGCCCGGTGCGCTCGATGACGCGTTGAATCATTTCATTCATGAACATCTCCTGGTTCGGGGGCTCGCGTACATGTCCGCACGATCAGCAAAAGGTTGGCGGAAGTCTGCACGACCGAAGGGCCACGCTACGCCCATTCCCCTGCTACCGCTTGAAGCGGATCAAAGCCGCTGCAGGCCTGCGGCGATTGAGCCGCCAAGACGGAGATGCGGTATGGCTTCAATGCACGTCGTTCGGGCGCCGCATCCAACCGAACCACAATCCGATGCCGACCGGCACGGCCAGGCAGAACCCGGCCAGCACGTCGCCGAAGCCGCCGTCGCTGAACAGGGCCGACACGAGGCCGATGGCGGTCAGCACGCCGAGAATGACCGGCCATAGCCAGATCGCGGTATTGCTCAAGCGCTCGGTCTTCACGAAATCCTCCCCAGTTCAGGCACCGCCAGCGGGCTGTCGCTCTCGCGCGCAACGGTCTGGCCCTTGCGCAGCCACAGGTAGAGGCCGCTGCCGAGCACGATGATGGAAATGATGTCCAGCAGTGCCCACAGGATCTGCATTGCGCGGCCGCCGTAGTCGCCGAAGTGCAGCGGTTGCGAGACCAGCAGCGCGGTCAGGTACCAGGGCAATTCGGGCGCGGCGCTCATCTCGGTCGTGCGCGCATCCACCAGCACCGGCTGCAGCAGGCGCGACGTGAAAGGCTCGTTACCGCGCAAGAAGAAGGCCGTGTGGTGGGGGCTGGAGAATGCCGTGCCGGGGAAGGCGATGAAGGACAGCGTCGTGTCCGGCGCCTGTTTTTGGGCGACTTCCAGCGCGCGCTGCATCGAGCCGCGCTCTGCCACCGGCACCGTGGGCTGGCCCTTGTACGGCGCGACCACTTCGCTCAATTGGTCGTGCTGCCAGTACTTGATCAGCAGGTCGGCCCAGGTATTGATCATGCCGGTTGCACCGACAACGAACAACCAGGTGAGCGTGACGATGCCCAAGAGGTTGTGCAGGTCCAGCCACTTCAGGCGCGGCTGGCGTTCGCGGCGCACGGTGCCGAATTCGAGCTTGCGCATGAAGGGCGAATACAGCACCG
>DATBUE010000377.1:0-1880 GCA_036516375.1 Noviherbaspirillum sp.
GATGGGTGGGGCTTGGGGCGGATGCGATGCAAGGCGCCCGGCTCGCCGCAGTGCGGGCACTGCAAGAGACGGGCAACGCAGCAGCGCGCCGGCCAAAGCCGCATACATCCACAATTTGTTTTGCGGGGGTACTTAGGCCCACAGAAACAAATAAGTCGCTGCTGCCACACCCAAGGCTCCCGCTAGATGCAGCAGATAGCGGCTCGCCGCCCTTCCCTTCCGTGCTCGTCCCTGCTTCTCGACTACCTGATCGGCGAACTTGGCCACCGCAACAGCCGGAGCGGCAACCGCAGGTGAAGCCGCAACGACCGAAGATACTGATGGCGTGGTCGGTGTGGGCAAGGGCGCGCGCTCCGTGGCACCGGGCCGGATAGGCGCCGGCGCAAGTGTGGCTGGGGCAGGCACTTTCGATGCCGGCTCGTTGCTCTGTGCTGCGACCTGCACTGGAATTGCGCGCCCTGCCGTCAGCATCAGGTGCAGTTCGTGCGGAGTCGGCTTGCGCTGGAACCGCTTTTCCCAGGCGCTGATCAGGTTCGCCATCCCCTCGCCCAGCAAGGCTTCATGCAAGGCATTGCCCATCGCGCAGCCACGCTCGCGCGCATGCTTCAACTGGTTGCGGTGCGTGGCTTCGGAAGCGCGCGCGAGGGATGCCGCGAGCGCCGGCGCATGGCCGGTCTCACCCGCCTTGCCAGCATCAAAATACTCGACCGGTCCATTGATCTGAACCAGCGGTTCAAGCAGCAGGCGCAGGTCGGCATTCTTCAACTCGAACAGGGCGCGCACTGGAAAATCGGGCACCGGTGCCTTGGCCCGCCCTGGGCTGGATTGGAGAAACAACCGCGACGCCAGATAGCCGGCGTAATAGGACTGCCAAGGTTCGAAATCGGCCTTGATGAGGGAAAAGGGTTTGCTCCAGCCTTCTTCACTATCCGTGGGAATGAGTGCAGAACGGATCGCCGGAATGCCCTGCAGCTTGTCTTGCCAGGGTAGTTGCGCAACCTGTGCATCGACCAAGTGCAGGCGACCGCGATGTGCGCCGGGCGGAAGCTCGCCGCTGGGGCGAGCGGCGCTGCTTTCCCAGTTCAGACCGGCAGCGGATGCATCGAGGGCAAGCATGTCAGAGGCCAGGGCTTACTGCTTCAGGAAATGGTTTCCGGCGCCTGAGTAGCCATGATGATCGAGGCATGCACCGGGGAGTTGACGCCCTTGTCGCGTAACAGGGTTTCCAGCACTGATGTGTCATTGAAGCGGAAGCGGGACAGCATCATGTTGCATCCCGCCATCTTCACTACCTGAGCATTGCTCAGGCTGGCAATCAGGTCCGCGATCTCGCCGCTGATGCCAAGGCGGAAAATCGCCTCGGCGCGATCCTGCCGAATCATTTGTTGCGCAATCATCAGATAGCTGAGATTGACGTCGCGGATCTCGGAGAGATAGTCATTGAGCGCCATGAGCGGATTTCCCTGTTGAAGAATTAGTACGCGAAAACTTCTTGCAGCACATCGAGGGCTTTGCCCAAGGCGTCCTCGCCTATCGTCCCGAGCGGCTTGATCAGGCGCGACTTTTCCAGCGTGCAGATCTGGTCGAGCAGGATCAGCCCGTCCTTTTGCATGAAACGCACGGGGATGCGAAACGGCGCCGGCAATTCCTGCGAGCTGAGCGGCGCGACGATCAAGGTGTTCAGGTATTCGTCCATCTCTTCAGGAGAGACGACCACGCACGGCCAACGCCGCGCGGTCACGCTGCCGACCGGCTTTTCGAAATCGACCAGCCATACTTCGGCGCGCTTTACCACGAGAAGCCTTCCTTGTCGCCATTGTCCGTTCCTACCAGCGGCCACAGCACGGGCTGCTCAGCCTCCTGGGCGGCCAGCGTTCGAC
>DATBUE010000378.1:0-8098 GCA_036516375.1 Noviherbaspirillum sp.
TGAGGACGATGTGGCCGAAGCCGCTGTGCACGAAGCTGAAGTCGGTGGCGAAGCCGATCGTGTCGGCGTTGCCGCGGTAAGTGCCCCAGCTTCCCAGGCCGAACAGCCAGTGGCCTTCCATGCTTTGGTAGGCCAGCCACAGTTCGTAGAAGCGTCCGTAGCGCAGGTCGCCTTGGCCGATGATGTCGTAGATCAGTGAGGCGATCAGACCGTCATCGCTGACTTCGCTGGCGAACTGCAGGCGCTGCTGGAAGAAGATGGTGGCGATCACGAACAGCAGGCCGCCGGCCAGCACGCCGAAGAACAGCTTGCGCTGCCCCGGAATGCGCAGGAACAGGAACACGAACATCAGGCCGAGACCGATCAGCGAGGAGCGGCGATACGACAGCGCGATGGTGGCGATCTCGAACATCAGCAGACCGAACAGGAAGGCGCGCTTGAGCAGGGACAGGCGCACTTCCGGTGCGGTCAGCAGCCAGGCCGCGCAGAAGGCGGCGATGGCAGCGACGTAGTTGTCGCCGATATCGAAGAAGTAGATGCGCACATTCATGTCTTCGAAGTTGCGATACGGGTTGGACGGGTCGCCTCCCATCAGCACGTAGCGCATGCCGCCGTACACGGCGCGAATCGCAGCCAGCACGACAATGGCGAGCATCAGCTGCTGCCCATCCTTCTCGCTGTCGAAGGCCATGATGACGAGATACATGAACACGAACATGTTCATCAGGTTCAGGATGCCGCCGTAGCCGAGGATGGACGGTAGTTCGATGCCTTGCAGCAGACCGAGCACGATATGCCCGGCGAGGATGAAGGCGAAGGTGAGGAAGTACTTGGTCATCGGCGGTGCCAGCGCGGGGCCGCCGTGATCGGCCAGGCGCTTGAGCAGGGCCGCGGCGCCGGCGGCGAACAGGCCGAGGTTGACCAGCGAGAAATAGAACATGCCCGAACCGCGCGAGTAGATCGTGCCTTCGGCGTTCAACTGGCCCCAGCTCGAATCCGAGAACATCAGCACCACGCCGAGAAAGCCGAAGATGACGAGCTTGGGCGCGCGGATGAAGAAGCCCCAGACGATGGGGATCACGAACAGCGACGCCAGCAGGTTGGCATAGACTTCGCCGGTTGTAAGGGGTGCATTCATGCTAGGGCTTTGCGGTTGGACTGTGGGCTTCGGGGCAACTCGCACAAGAGGAGAGGGCGAGACGGCCGTGCGCGGTCGGCAGGGCGGCGGGGAAGGCCGGCGCGTGTGAATGCAGTGCCGGCGCTCATGCCGCGGAAGGACGCGGCGTCAGCCGCGATATTCCTGCTGAAAGGCCGCGTAGGCACGGCGCAGTCCTTCTTCCAGCGACACTTGCGGCCGCCAGCCCAGCGCGGTGAGCTTGGACGTGTCCATCAGCTTGCGCGGCGTGCCGTCGGGCTTGCTCGTATCGAACGTGATATCGCCTTGGTATCCGGTCACTTTTCGTACCAGTTCTGCAATGCCACGTATTGTGATGTCCTCCCCGGTACCTACATTGATGTGTGACAACTGGGGGGAGGTGTGCGCGTCATACACCGCGCGTTCAAGATTCATCACATGCACGCTGGCGCTGGCCATGTCGTCGACATAGAGGAATTCGCGGCGCGGCGTGCCCGTGCCCCAGATCGCCACGCAGGGCGCGTCCTTGAGCTTGGCTTCATGGAAGCGGCGGATCAGGGCGGGGATCACGTGGCTGTTTTCCGGGTGATAGTTGTCGCCCGGTCCGTACAGGTTGGTGGGCATCACGCTGCGATAGTCGGCCCCATGCTGGCGGTGATAGCTCTCGCACATCTTGATGCCGGCGATCTTGGCGATTGCGTAGGGCTCGTTGGTCGGCTCCAGTGTCCCCGTGAGCAAGCTGTCCTCGCGCATCGGCTGTTCGGCCATGCGCGGATAGATGCAGGAGGAGCCGAGGAACAGCAGCTTCCGCACGCCGTTCTGCCAGGCTGCATCGATGACATTGGTCTGGATCAGCAGGTTGTCGCGGATGAAGTCGGCCGGATAGGTGTTGTTGGCATGGATGCCGCCGACATGTGCCGCCGCCAGGTAGACCTGGTCGATCTTCTGCTCGGCAAAGAAGGCGCGCACCTGGGCCTGGTTGGTCAGGTCCAGTTCGGCGCGTGTGCGCGTGACCACGTCGGTGTAGCCGCGTTCGCGCAACTGGCGAACGATGGCCGAGCCGACCAGACCGCGATGGCCGGCGACGAAGATGCGGGCATGGATGGGGTGATTCATCGATTTTTTTCCTTCGCTTTTCGATTCGTTGTGAGGGCAGGGCGCATGGCCTGCATCAGGGAAAAAGTGCTGGTGATCAGGAGCGCGGCGATGACGTCGACCCGCCAGTCGTCCCAGCCGGCGTTGCGGTAGGGGAGCAGCGATTGCAGGCCTTCGTCGAGTGCGCCCAGTACGGCCACGATGACCAGTGTGCGCAGCGCGCGCAGCAGCGGTTTACCGGCCATTGCGCCATAGACGAGGGCGCTCAACAGCGAATAGGCGACCAGGTGCAGCAGCTTGTCGGGTACGGCCGCGGATGCCGCTTCGGCCTTGCCGGGTATCGATCCGATGACCAGCATTGCCGTGTAGAGCAGGGCCGCGCTCCAGGCGCACATGCGCGGCGAGAACAGCAGGGTGGCCGTGCGGTGCAGCTTGCCGGCATGATCGGGCGGAGTATTCATGTCGATCAGTACGCGTTGTTGCCGGTCCAGCCCTTGAACGCGGTCCAGACGATGATGCGAATGTCCATCCACATCGACCAGTTCTGGATGTAGTGAATGTCGAACTTCACGCGCGTGGCCATCTTGTCGACGGTGTCGGTCTCGCCGCGATGCCCATGGATCTGCGCCCAGCCGGTAATGCCGGGCTTGACGCGGTGACGCAGCATGTACATCTCCAGCAGGTCCTTGTACATCTCGTTGTGTTCAATGGCATGCGGACGCGGGCCGACGACGGACATGTCGCCCATCAGCACGTTGAAGAACTGCGGCAGTTCATCCAGGCTGGTGCGGCGCAGGAAGGCGCCGATGGGCGTGATGCGCGGGTCGTTGCGCGTGGCTTGCGTGACGCGATGCTGTTCCTGGTGCACCTTCATCGTGCGGAACTTGTAGACGTTGAACCGGCGGCCGTTCAAACCCATGCGCGGCTGCTTGAAGAACACCGGACCGGGCGAACTCTTCTTGATCAGGATTGCGATCACGATGAACAGCGGAATCAGCATGACCAGCGCGAAGGCGGAGAACACCTTGTCGAACAGGTCCTTGGCAACACCGGAGACGCCGCTGGAAATCGGCTGGTTCAGATCCACCACCGGGAGACCGAGGAAGTCGCCCATGCGGTTGGACAGCATCTGCAGGCCGAGGATGTCCGGCACCCAACGGATATCCACCAGCATGTCGCGCACCATGAATTGCAGTTCCTGCAGCTTGGGCGAATCCATCAGCGGCAGCGTGATCCAGATTTCATGCACGTGATTGGCGTCGACGAAATCGCGGATCTGCTGCAGCGTTTCCAATCGAATAATCGATTCGTCAGTGATGCAGTCCGCATCATCCGGGTCGCAGTAGACGGCCACCACGTCGTAGCCGGTCCAATCCTGCTGCAGGGCACGCCGGTGCATTTCACGGCCGGTGCTGCCGTAGCCGACGATGACCACGCGCTTGTTGTTCAGGCCCTTGACGCGCAGGTAGCGCAAGCCGTAGTAGACGCCGATGCGGTAGAGAACCAGCAGGCTCAAGCCGATCGCATACCAGTAGAACATCCACAGCCGCGAAGCCAGGCCGACGTGGTGGATCAGATAGGAGAAGAACAGGCCGATCAGCAGCACCATGCCCCAGGAGCCGGCCAGGCGCATGAACATGTCTGACAGAGACCGCCCGCGCCAGGAGGTGTACAGCTCGAACTGCGGAAACAGCAGGAAAGCCAACGCACTGCAGGAATGCAGCAGCACGAGATGGATGGGGGAGGCTTCAGCGAGCGGCACCTGGAAGTGAGCCAGTGCCGCCAGTACGCCAGCGAGCTCCAATACCAGCACGTCCATCACGCGCATGGAAAATTCCAGGCGGGAGGAGTTCGTAATTATCAGGTCGCGCATTGGTGTTTGCCTCTATGACGAAGTGCCATTTGTCGTTGAGGCAATGGTACTGACTGCAGCCCTGCGCGCCGGGCAAACTCATGTTCGCTTGCGACGTCTCAAGCGCCTCGTTGTGGCCGCACAATGAGCGCATTGCGAAGTCGCAAGGGCTGCCCAAGAGGCAAGCAGATTGCCCCTGCGCGAGGCAAGGTAGCGATGCGCTATCATGCGCGCCATGACTGCAGAAGAAGCGCAACCCACCGTCTTTGCCATGCTCGGCGCAGAGCCCGGGCTGAGGGAACTGGTCGATCGTTTTTACGATTTGATGGAACTGGAGCCCGAGTTCGCGGAGTTGCGCGCCATGCATCCGCCCGACCTCGCCGGCTCGCGCGACAAGCTGCACTGGTTCCTGTGCGGCTGGACCGGCGGCCCGGACCTGTATGTCGAACGCTTCGGGCATCCGCGCCTGCGTGCGCGGCATCTTCCCTTCCGGATCGCCTCGCGCGATCGCGACCAGTGGCTACACTGCATGGCCATGGCGATGCAGGACATCGGCTTGCCGGAAAGCTTGCAGGAGCGTCTGCTGCATTCCTTCTACCAGACCGCCGACTGGATGCGTAACACGCCCGGCTGAGCCTTCCCACCTTCGCTTTTATGACCCCGATAGAAATCGTACTTTTGTTGTTGCTGGCCGCGGTGCTCGTGCTGCAACTCGTGATCCTGATGCGCGCGCGCGGCGCCGACATCGCAGCACCCTTGATGCATCTGCAGAACGAGTTGCAGCGCCAGCAACAGCAAGCCGGCGAAGCAATCGCGCGCGAACTGCGCACCGAGGTGCAGACCAGCGCCCAGAACACGCGCCAGGAACTGGGCGCCAATTTCAACCAGTTCCAGCAGGCGCTGACAGCACAGCAGACCAGCATTGCGACCTTGCAGAACAAGCAGATCGATTCCTTCGCGCAGCAACTGGCGCAGTGGAATACCGCGAATGCACAGCAGCTCGATACGTTGCGCCAAGCCAGCGCCGCGCAGGCGCAAAGCGGACGCGAGGAACAGGCCGTGGCCTTGAAACGCTTTGGCGACACGCTGAACCAGGCGCTGGCTGCCCTTACCGAATCGAACGCGCAACGCATGGGCGAAGTGCGCGCAACGCTGGAAACCAAGATCCGCGAACTGCAGACCGACAATGCCAACCGGCTGGAGGAAATGCGGCGCACCGTCGACGAAAAACTGCACGCGACGCTGGAACAGCGCCTGGGCGAATCCTTCAAGCTGGTTTCGGACCGGCTGGAAAAGGTGCACCAGGGGTTGGGTGAAATGCAGCAACTGGCCATCGGCGTGGGCGACTTGAAGCGCGTGCTGACCAATGTGAAGACGCGCGGCACTTGGGGCGAGGTTCAGCTCGGCATGTTGCTGGAACAGGTGCTCACGCCCGACCAGTACGCCTGCAACGTCGAGGCCGTGCCGGGCAGCGGCGAGCGCGTGGAGTTCGCCATCCGCCTGCCGGGCAAGGACCAGGGCGAGCGCCCGGTGTGGATGCCGATCGACGCCAAGTTCCCGAAGGAACAGTACGAGCGCCTGGCTGCCGCGGCGGAGCTGGCCGACATCGAAGGCGTGGCCGCTGCCGGGCGCGAGCTGGAACGCGCGGTGCGTGCCGAAGCGAAGACGATTTCGGACAAGTATCTCTCGCCGCCGCTGACCACCGATTTCGCCATCCTGTTCCTTCCGACCGAAGGCTTGTATGCGGAAGTCATGCGCCGTCCCGGCCTGGCCGACGAGTTGCAGCGCAATTGCCGTGTGTCGATCGCAGGGCCGTCCACGCTGACCGCCTTGCTCAATAGCTTGCAGATGGGCTTCCGCACGCTGGCGCTGGAAAAACGCTCTTCCGAGGTATGGCAGGTGCTGGGCGCGGTGAAGACGGAGTTCGGCAAGTTCGGCGAAGTGCTGGCCACCACCAAGGCCACGCTTGAGCGCGCAGCGCGCAACATCGAGCAGGCCGAAACGCGCACGCGCCAGATGACACGCAAGCTCAAGTCAGTCGAGGCCTTGCCGGCGGATTCCGCCCAGATGCTGCTTGGCGGCGATGGCGCCGACAGCGGCGACGAATGAGCATCCTTCCTTTTGCAGCTTTCTTTTTTATCCCTGAGACATGGAAATCACCTTACTCATCCTGATCGGCCTGATCCTCCTGAACGGGGCGTTCGCGATGTCCGAGATCGCGCTGGTCACCGCGCGCCGCGTGCGCCTGCAGCGTCTGGCCGAGGGCGGCGACACGTCGGCGACCGCCGCGATCAAGCTCGGTGAGGATCCCACGCGCTTCCTGTCGACGGTCCAGATCGGCATTACCTCGATCGGCGTGCTCAACGGTATCGTCGGTGAAGCGGCGCTGGCCTATCCGTTCAGCCTGTGGCTGCATCGCGCCGGCGTAGAGAGTCCGTATGCCGAATACGTGGCGACCGGCTTGGTCGTGGTCAGCATCACCTATGTGACGATCGTGTTGGGCGAACTGGTGCCCAAGCGGCTTGGCCAGCTCAATCCGGAATCCGTCGCGCGCTTGGTGGCGCGACCGATGCTGCTGCTGGCGGCGCTGACGCGTCCCTTCGTGCGCCTGTTGTCCGGTTCGACCCATCTGGTCCTGCGCGGCCTCGGTGTGGCCGACCGCGCCGAACCCACGGTGACGCAGGAAGAAATCAACATGATGCTGGCCGAAGGATCGAGCGCCGGCGTGATCGAACACCACGAACATCAGATGGTGCGCAACGTGTTCCGCCTGGACGATCGGCAGATCGCCTCGCTGATGGTGCCGCGCAGCGACATCGTGTATTTCGACGTCAACGAATCGCTGGAGGAAAGCTTGAAGCGTTTCGAGCAGAGCGATCACTCGCGCTTTCCTGTCGTGCGCGGCGGCTGGCAGGAGGTGCTCGGCTTCGTCACCGCGCGCCAGATCCTGGTGCAGACTTTGCGCGGCGAGCAGCTCGACCTGAGCAAGAACCTGCAGCCTGCCGTCTTCGTGCCCGAGTCGCTGACCGGCATGGAACTGCTGGAAAACTTCCGCAACTCCGGCGTGCAGCTAGCCTTCATCATCGACGAATACGGCGAGGTGCAGGGCATCGTGACGCCGCAGGACGTGATGGAAGCCATCACCGGCGAATTCAAGACGCACCGAGTGGAAGACGCCTGGGCCGTGCAGCGCGAGGACGGTTCCTGGCTGCTCGATGGCCTGATTCCGGTCCCTGAACTCAAGGACAAGCTCGGCCTGCACGGCGTGCCGGAAGAGGAGCGCGGACGCTACAACACGCTCTCGGGCATGCTGATGCTGCTGCTCGGCCGCCTGCCGCAGACGTCCGATAGCTGCGAGTGGGAAAACTGGACCTTCGAGATCGTCGACCTCGACGGCAAGCGCATCGACAAGGTGCTGGCCACAGCCAAGCCGGCGCAACCGCCCGAGACGATCGAACCGGTCGCGGGTTAAGGCTACGCTGAGCAAGTCCTCGCGATAGCCCCGCTATCGCTGCGGTTGACGCGCGGCCGGCTTAGGCCTTGCGTCCCATCCCGAACTCAGGCGCGCGCCATCGCGAGACTTGTTCAGCGTAGCCTTGATAGCCTGCAAAAAAGTGCCTGTGTCCCTTTGCTCGCGGGCCTTAGGTACGCGTGCGTCTTCGCGCATCGTCGGCCTGCCAGCTACGTTTTCAAGCACTCCAGGACGCTGCGTTCAACTCCCGAGCACGGAAATGACCAGCCCCAGCAGGGCGCAAAGCGCGATCAGCGAGATCGTACCCATACGCAGGCGCAACAGCGCGACTGCGGCCGCGAGCGCGATGCAGATCGCTATCCAATCCCAATCGGCTGGCGGTTGGGCAAGCTTGAACACGTGCTCGGCAAAGAACAGCGCGAGGCTGACGATGACACCGACCACGGCTGCGGAAATCGCGGTGAGCGGCGCAGTCAGCCGGATGTTGTCACGCGTGGATTCGACCAGTGGCCCCCCTGCAAGAATGAACACGAACGAGGGCAGG
>DATBUE010000379.1:0-1802 GCA_036516375.1 Noviherbaspirillum sp.
GCTGAGCGCATCCGCGACCGCGATGCGCGCGGCGGAGTTGGGCATGAGGGTCAGCGTGGCGACGTCGGCCGATTCCGGGCCGACGCTGACGCCCGGCTCGCCCTGCAGCGTGCCGGCGGCTTCGCCACCGACGGCGACGGCGAGCGACACGCGGTCGAAGCGCATCGGCACGCTGCTGAAGTTCTCGATGCGCAGCTCGGCCGACCAGCTTCCGTCGGCGCGTACGGTGAGTTGCTGGATTCGTGCGGACGGCTCTGACACGCGACGGACCGGACCGCTGGAGCATCCGGCCAGGAGCAGCGCCGTAAGCGCCAGGCCGGTCCAACGTCTCCAGTGCATCGCCTTCATGCCGCCGCTCCGTCGTGATGGGACGGCGAGCATACTACGGCGAATGGCAGGCCCGATTCGCGTCGCCGGGCAATGGAAAGGTCACGGTGTCGCGGCGGGGGCGACGGCCTGCGCGAGAAGCGCGAGCGCCGCCACGGCTGTCCAGACCGCAACGTAGCGAAGCGCCGCTCGGCGCACGCGCGAGCGTCTTGAGAATCGACCGGTGGAGGTGCTCACGGCAGCAGGGAAGCCGGGCAGGGAAGTGTGGTTGGCTTCAGGCAGTTCCATCGCGTGTGCGTCCGTGGTGTCCCCGCGCGGAGATTGCCAGAAAAAACCAGAATAGGAAAAGGAAGCGCCCCGGCCCAGCTAATCACCCGCTCACGGTGACGGCCACGATTCCATTGCAGAGCAGCGGTCCTTGCTGGCGCATCGGCCGGGCTGCCGGGGCGTTGACTAGGATCCAACTGAACCTTGCGCAACGCCATCGGCCAAGCTCTGAGGGCGTGGTAGGAAATTTCTTACGCGCGTCCCTATCGTAGGTAACTGGTTCCAGCCTCAGCGACTGCGCAGGTACTCGCGCACGTCCGCCGTCGAGGAGCCGGCTGCACGTACAGCTTCGCGCAGTTCGTCCTCGGTGACGTCCAGTGCCTGGGTCCAATACCGGACCTCATGTTCCTGGTTGAGATTGATGCGTGAGCGGTCGGGCTCGCCGCGGGTGCGGGTATCGTCGGTCATCGCCTTGCTCCAACTGGGAGTGGCAGGCTATTCCGCGGCGCGTGAGGAGTAGGCAAAGACCTTTGCCGGCAGTTCGTCGGGACTATGCGCCTGGTTTCTAGGGCCCTGGCTCGTAGCGCGCTCGTCACCAGCCCCAATGGGTCATGCGCCGAGATGAAACCCTATGCCTAGTCTTTTGCCATTACAGCGTCGGGTTTTTGGCGACGCAATGGTAGGGTGCACGCTTTCTTGTCTGTGGATGGTGTTCAGAAGATGCCGAATCTCGGAACTGTGCTCAAGGCTGAAATCTCCCGCTTGGCGCGCAAGGAAATCCGCGCCGAAATCGAAGCGCTACGGAAGGCCAGCAGCGCATACCGTCGGGAAATCGCCGAACTGAAACGCCAGGTCGTTCAACTGGAACGCAAGCTCAGGCACACGGCGAAATCGGTACCGGCGCCGGCTGCGGCCAACGAAGAGCCGAACCGTTTCCGCTTCAGTGCGAAAGGCCTCCGATCCCTGCGTACGAAACTGGGCCTTTCCGCGGCCGACTTCGGAAAACTTGCCGGTGTAAGCGGCCAGTCGATCTACCACTGGGAGCAGGGAAAGTCGGTGCCCAGGAAATCCCAGTTGCCCAAATTGGCCAGCCTGCGCAGCTTGGGCAAGCGCGAAGCGCTCCAGCGACTTGGGGCGGAGTGATCGATCGTCTGCTAGGCAGCGGGGCTCCAATCAGAGCCCTGCATTCTGGCCCGAAGATCAGGCCA
>DATBUE010000380.1:0-4130 GCA_036516375.1 Noviherbaspirillum sp.
TACGCACGCTTCTGGACCAAGGTCATGCGCGACCTCGGCCTGGTCAAGGTCGACGAGCCCTTCACCAACCTGCTCACGCAGGGCATGGTGCTCAACCACATCTATTCGCGCCGCACCGAAAAGGGCGCGCTCGAATACTTCTGGCCGCACGAAGTGGAAAACGTGCATGACGATGCCGGCCGCGTGATCGGCGCCAAGCTGAAGAGCGACGGCTCGGCGATCAGCTACGACGGTGTCGGCACGATGTCGAAGTCGAAGAACAACGGCGTCGATCCGCAAGACCTGATCAACCAGTACGGCGCCGACACGGCACGCCTGTTCGTGATGTTCGCGTCTCCGCCGGAGCAAACGCTGGAGTGGAACGATGCCGGCGTCGAAGGCGCGCATCGCTTCCTGCGCCGCGTCTGGTCCTTTGCCCATGCACAGGCGGCACGCGTGAAGGCTTCGGCCTATCTGGATTTCGCCGAACTGCCAGAGACGCACAAGAGTTTGCGGCGCGAGATGCACAAGATCCTTCAGCAGGCCGACAGCGATTTCCGCCGCATCCAGTACAACACGGTGGTATCGGCCTGCATGAAGATGCTCAACACGCTCGAAGGCGCCAAGCTGGCTGATTCCGCTCAGACCAACGCCGTCATCGCCGAAGGACTCTCCATCTTCCTGCGCGTGCTGTATCCGGCCGCACCCCACATCACGCATGCGCTGTGGACCGAACTCGGTTTCGACGCCGTCCATGGCGACATCCTCGACGCGCCTTGGCCTGCGGTCGACCCGGCCGCGCTGGAGCAGGCCGAGATCGAGATGATGGTGCAGGTCAATGGCAAGCTGCGCGGCAGCGTCACCGTAGCCAAGGATGCAGACAAGGCAGCGATTGAAGCGGCGGCCCTGGCCAACGAAAACGTGAAGAAATTCGTGGAAGGCACGCCGAAGAAGGTCATCCTCGTGCCCGGCAAGCTGATCAACATCGTCGCCTGAGCCCTTATCCATGAACCGCCGATCCTTCCTCATCCTGGCTGGCAGCAGCGCCCTGCTCGCCGGCTGCGGCTTTCGCTTGCGCGGCAGCGGCGGCCAGGCCGCCCTGCCATTCGAAACCGTGCACATCACAGGTGCGGGCGCCAGCTCTGCCTTGGGACTGGAATTGCGGCGCATGATCCAGGCCGGCTCCGGCACGCAACTGGTGGACGACCCCAAGGCGGCGCAAGCCGTCGTCGACATCCTGTCCGAAGGACGCGAGCGCGGCGCAGTCACGCTGAATACGCAAGGCCGCATCCGCGAATACACACTGTTCTACCGGGTACGGTTCCGGGTGCGCGACAACGCGGGGCAAGAGCTGATGGGGCCGACCGAAATCGTGCTCAAGCGTGACCTCAGTTACAACGAATCGCAGGCGATCGCGAAGGAAAAGGAAGAGGAAATGCTGTACCGGAACATGCAATCCGATGCGGTCCAGCAGATCCTGCGCCGCATCGCCGCGCTGCGTCTGGCACGCTGAGCGAGTCGACGATGCAACTGCGGGCGGACGCACTCGACGCGCATCTGGCCAAGTCGCTGGCGCCGTTGTACGTGATCACCAGCGACGAGCACCTGCTCGCGCTGGAAGCGGCCGACAAAATCCGCAAGGCGGCGCGCACGCAAGGATGCAGCGAGCGCGAAGTGCTGGTGGCCGAGCGTTACTTCAAGTGGGGGGAGCTGGGTGCGGCCAACCAGTCGCAATCGCTGTTCGGCGACCGCAAGCTGATCGAGCTGCGCATTCCAACCGGGAAGCCGGGCAAGGAAGGCGGACAGGCCTTGCAGGACTATGTCGGCAACCTGAATCCGGACAACGTCACGCTGATCACCTTGCCCAAGCTGGACTGGCAGACGCAGAAGGCGGCATGGGTTGCTGCCCTGCAGCGCGCGGCCGTGTACATCGATATCCCTCCAGTGGAGCGCGCTCAATTGCCGGCCTGGATAGGCAGCCGGCTCGCCGCCCAGAACCAGAGCGCCGAGCGCGCCAGCCTGGATTTCATCGCCGACCGCGTGGAAGGCAACCTGCTGGCCGCGCACCAGGAAATCCAGAAGCTGGCCTTGCTGCATCCTCCCGGCAAGCTCGCCTTCGAACAGGTGCAGGATGCAGTGCTGAACGTGGCGCGCTACGATGTGTTCAAGCTCAACGAAGCGATGCTGGGCGGAGACGTGCCGCGGCTGGTTCGGATGATCGAGGGCTTGAAGGGCGAAGGCGAAGCACTGCCGCTGGTGCTGTGGGCCATGACCGAGGAAATCCGCACGCTGCTCAAGCTCAAGGCTGGCACGGCGCAAGGCAAGCCGCTTGGCGTACTGCTGAAGGAATACCGCATCTGGGGTCCGCGGGAGCGTTTGATGGGGCCGGCGTTGGGAAGGTTGACGCTGCCCAGGCTGGAGCAAGCCTTGCAGAATGCTGCGCAGGTGGATCGCATGGTGAAGGGCTTACGTGCGAAAGGATTCGCGGGCGATGCCTGGGATGCGTTGCTGCAGCTTGGGTTAAAGGTGGCGCGCTAAATCCGGAAAACAGGATCGTAGAATCGTAGGTTGGGCTGAGGAACGAAGCCCAACACACGCACATGACGTTGGGCTTCGCGGCGCTCAGCCCAACCTACGACTGGAGCGCGGTGCTGGGTTCCCGTCTGCGCGGGAACGACAAGCCGAGGGTGATCGGAAAGCGACGCGACGAGAGAATTCGACTGAACACGAATGGATGGTTGAGATGGACATCAAGCACTACATGAATGAAGTGGGTCAGCGTGCGCGCAAGGCCTCGCGCGCGATGGCGCGCGCCGACAGCGGTGCCAAGAATAAGGCGCTGGCGCTGATCGCTGCCGCGATCCGGCGCGATGCCGACGCGTTGCGCGCAGCCAACCAGAAGGACCTGGAAGCTGCGCGCGCGAACGGTCTCGCCGAAGCGATGCTGGATCGCCTGACGCTGTCCGACAAGGCAATCGCAACCATGGCCGAAGGCCTGGAACAGATCGTCTCCCTGCCCGACCCGATTGGCGAGATCACGAACATGAAGTACCGGCCGACCGGCATCCAGGTCGGCCAGATGCGCGTGCCGCTGGGCGTGATCGGCATCATCTACGAGGCGCGTCCGAACGTGACGGTCGATGCGGCCGGCCTGTGCATCAAGAGCGGCAACGCGACCATCCTGCGCGGCGGCTCGGAAGCGATTCACTGCAACCAGGCACTGGCCAAGCTGGTCAAGGAAGGCCTGGCCGGCGCCGGCCTGCCGGAAGACGCGGTGCAGATCGTCGAAACCACCGACCGCGCTGCGGTAGGCGAGCTGATCACGATGCCGCAATACGTGGATGTGATCGTGCCGCGTGGCGGCAAGGGCTTGATCGAGCGACTGATGAAAGAATCGAAGGTGCCGATGATCAAGCACCTGGACGGCATCTGCCACGTCTACATCGATGACAAGGCCGATATCGAAAAGGCGCTGAAGGTAGCGTTCAACGCCAAGTGCCACCGCTACGGCACCTGCAACACGATGGAAACGCTGCTGGTGGCACGCGCGATCGCGCCGCAGGTACTGCCGCCGCTGGCCGAGCTGTACGCCGGCAAACAGGTCGAGCTGCGCGCCGATGCCGAAGCGCACGCAATCCTGCGCGACTATCCGCAACTGGTCGAGACCACCGAGGAAGACTGGCGCACCGAATACCTCGCCCCGGTTCTTGCGGTGAAGGTCGTGGCCGATGTGGAAGAAGCGATGGACCACATCAACACCTACTCCTCGCAACATACCGACGCCATCATCACTGAAGACTATTCGCGCGCGATGCGTTTCCTGCGCGAGGTAGATTCGGCTTCTGTCATGGTCAATGCTTCGACCCGCTTCGCCGATGGCTTCGAATACGGGCTGGGTGCCGAGATCGGCATTTCCAACGACAAGCTGCATGCACGCGGACCGGTGGGCCTGGAAGGGCTGACCTCGCTCAAGTACGTCGTGCTCGGCCAGGGCGAAGTACGGCAATAAGACGGCAAGCAGCGGCCGCTGCCTTGCTGCCAAAACCAACTCCGCCTCCCCGACTGTCAAGCCATGCTCTGGATCAAAGCCTTCCACATCTTCTTCATCGCCTCCTGGTTCGCCGGCTTGTTCTACCTGCCGCGCATCTTCG
>DATBUE010000381.1:0-6398 GCA_036516375.1 Noviherbaspirillum sp.
CAGGGCGGCCAGGCGCGGCGTGGTCAGAATCGCGCCGTGGTTAGCGTGCAGCGAAGCGCTGACCGTGTGCAGGTCAGCGCAAAACTCTTCCGCGCTCTTGTAAGCTGCTGCGCTGCCGATCTCATGCCGCAGCACGTGCGCAGTCCCGAGTGCGCGCGCGGTAGCGGCCAGGCGTGCGTAGACGCCGATCAACGCGCGTCGGTAGGGTTCGTCGACACGGTGCTCTGATTGGTCAGGCGACCCGTTCGCGAGTGCTTTCAGCTCGGGGGAGGCGGCGACCAGTAAAGTCGAAACCGACAGTTCGGCACCCAGCGCATGCACTTCGTCCAGATAGAAATCGAAGATCGTGGCCGACTGCCGCGCCAACGCATAGCGCATGGTTTCTGCATTGACATTCGGATTGCCATCGCGGTCGCCGCCTATCCAGCTTCCCATTTGCAGAAAGGGCGCAATCGCATCGCGCGCTGTGCGTTGCGGGAAATGCGTCGCCAGCTCCTGGCGTATGTCCTCGTATAGCTCCGGCACTTCACGCAGGAAGGTGGTGCGGTAGTAGGACAGCGCGTTCTCCACCTCGTCGGCCACCGTCAGCTTCGTGTAGCGCAGCATGCGGGTTTGCCATAGCGTGGCAATGCGTGCATGCAGCAGTTGCGTGTTGCGCTGCAGTTCCTTCGGCGTCAGGGGAACATCGCGTTGCGCAAGCAGGCGCGCAATCTCGCGCTCGGCATCGAGGATGCTCTTGCGTTGCACTTCGGTCGGGTGCGCGGTCAGGACCGGCGATACCAGGGCGCTCTTGAAAAAATCACGCACGGCAGATCCAGCGATGCCAGCTTGGTCGAGCTGGGATAGGGCATAGGCGATGCTGCCGCGTTGCGGTTGGGAACCTGCGAGTAGGTGGGCGCGACGGCGCCGGTTGTGGTGCTGGTCTTCCGCAATGTTCGCCAGATGGGAGAAGTACGAGAAGGCACGCACCACGGAATTGCTCTGGTCGCGCGTGAGCTTGCGCAACAATTTGTCGAGATCGGCTTCCGCTCCCACGTCCGACTCGCGGCGAAAGCGCACCGCCGTCTGGCGGATGGTTTCGACGATATGGAAGACTTCCTCGCCTTCCTGTTCACGCAAGACGGTACCGAGCAGACGTCCGAGCAGGCGAATGTCTTCCTTCAGGGGTGCGTCCTTGTCTGCTGGCTTGGCCTTGGGCGTGGTGGGGCGCGCAGTGATGTGTGGGTCGATGGAGAGCGTATTTTTTTTCATTGGATATCCTGCTGTCGACCCTGCACTCGCTCTGGCTGGTGCAGGGCTGCGTGATAAGATTCGAGGCCTGCCGCGAGCAGCGAGATTGTCATCCCGTCTTGTCCGATGCTTGCGTGCTCACCAGAAAGGCTGGCCGTCGCCTTGTTCGTTTCCAGGGCAGTGAAGCCGCAAATTGCGCATCTTGCACCCGGCCATTTCTGCAGACCTTCGAGCACCCGTCTTCACCGAAACAAGTCCAACCGAAAGTGCCCGCCGTGAATGCCGTTTCCCCCACCAGATTAGTCATCGCCTCGCGCGAGAGCAGACTTGCCATGTGGCAGGCCGAGCACGTGCGTGCGAAGCTCGCCGCATTATATCCAGCGTGTTCCATCGAGATTCTCGGTATGACTACGCAGGGCGACCGCATACTCGACCGTGCGCTATCCAAGGTCGGCGGCAAGGGCTTGTTCGTCAAGGAGCTTGAAGTCGCCATGTCGGAGCGCCGCGCCGACTTGGCCGTGCATTCGCTCAAGGATGTACCGATGGACCTGCCGGAAGGGTTTGCGCTGGCGGCAGTCATGGAGCGCGAGGATCCACGCGATGCCTTTGTTTCGAACGATTACGCAGGACTTGATTCACTGCCGCCGGGGGCGGTGGTCGGTACCAGCAGCTTGCGTCGGCAGTCGCTGATCGCTGCACGCTACCCGCAACTGGTGATTCAGCCCTTGCGCGGCAATCTCGACACGCGCCTGGGCAAGCTGGACCGCGGCGAGTACGCGGCGATCATTCTTGCCGCAGCCGGTCTGAAGCGACTCGGGCTTGCGCACCGCATTCGCGCCTTGCTCGAACCGGAGCAAAGCCTGCCCGCGGCCGGGCAGGGCGCCATGGCGATCGAGGTGTTGGCCGAGCGCTCGGATCTGCTGCAGGCGCTCGCGCCGCTCAATCATCTTCCGACTGCCAGTGCGGTCGCGGCTGAGCGCATGGTGTCGCGCGTGTTCGGGGGTAGTTGCCAGATTCCGCTTGCTGCCTTTGCCGAGGCCAAGGGCGATTCTCTGCGCCTGCGCGCGATGGTCGCCACGCCTGACGGCAAGCAGATGGCGACAGCGGAAAGCGCCGGCACTACGGCCGAAGCCGAGCAGCTCGGGCAGCAGGTCGCGGACGCATTGCGTGCCCAGGGCGCGGAAGCAATTCTTGCAAGTTGTCGCGAGCAGGCCTGATCCGGCTTCGTTAATGAGCACGCCCACACGCACAGTCGTAGTCACCCGTCCTCTGGCCCAGGCATTGCCGTTGGCCGAGCGCGTGCACGCGCTCGGGCGCGAGGCGGTGGTGTTTCCTCTGCTGGAAATCCGGCCATTGGAAGACGACCGGCAATTGCGCGCCCGCCTTGCATGCCTGGACGACTACGCGCTGGTTGCCTTCGTCAGTCCGAATGCCATTGATGCAAGCCTGCCGCTGGTGCCGCAGTGGCCGGCAAAGGTTGCGATCGGAGTGGTGGGTGAAGGCAGTCGCCGCGCTCTGGAGCGATACCAGCTAGGGGCGGCGCGTGTCTATTGTCCTTCCGACCCGGCCCGGAGCGATTCTGAAGCGCTCGTGGAGACTATCGACTTATCGGCCATGCAAGGCCGGCGAGCGCTGATCGTGCGCGGCGAAAGCGGTCGCGAGTTCCTGGCCGAGGCATTGCGTCGCGCCGGAATGCAAGTCGACCACGTGGCCGCCTACAGGCGCATCGCGCCGCGTCTCGATCTTGCCGGTCAACGGCAGTTGCTGCAGTTGCTGGAGCAGGGCGCCGACTGGATTGTCACCAGCTCCGAAGCGATGCGCATCCTGGGCGATCTTGTGTGTCAGGCGGGCGGTGGCGAGGCCATCGCAAGGCTGCGGCAACAGCACTTCATCGTGCCGCACGCACGTATTGCCGAAGCAGCGCAAGCCCTGGGTTGCACAGACCTGACACTGACCCATTCTGGCGACGAATCGCTATTGGCCGCGTTACAATCCCGCCCATGAATGACATGCCAAACAGTTCCGGCGACCAGCCTTTAGCCGGCTCGCTTCACAAGCCAGCCAGCTCTCCGGGCGTCGCTCCCTCCACCGCTGCTGTCGAGCCGTCAGCCCGATCCAATCCGAACCTCGTTCTGTATATCGCCATTGCCGTTTTCGCCCTGATGCTGGGGGCGCAATGGTGGTTCGCGCGCCAGCAACTCGGCGATCTGCGCGAGGACGTCGCGCAGCGTCTGCGTAGCGGCGAAACCGCTTCGGCGGAGGCGCGCGTGATGCTAAGGTCCATACAGGACGAGCTCCGGCAATTGCAGGGCAAGGTGAATGTGGTGGAGAGCCGGCAGAGTGAAACCCAGAGCCAGCAACTGGCGCTGGAACAGCTTTACCACGAACTGGCGCGTACCCGCGACGACTGGACACTGGCGGAAATCGAACAGGTGCTGTCGACAGCGAACCAGCAATTGCAACTGGCGGGGAACGTCCAGGGCGCAGTCATCGCATTGCAGAACGCGGACGCGCGCCTCGCGGCATCGGACGCCCAGCAGTTCAACCGCATACGTCGCGCAATCGCGATCGACCTTGAGCGCTTGAAGTCATTGCCGGTCGTGGACCTGAACGGCATCGCGCTGCGCCTGGACAGCGTGATCGGCCAGGTCTCTTCCCTGCCGCTGCTGGCCGGCGAGGCGCCGGCGCTACCTGCAGTGGAGCCGAAGGTCGTACGCGAAGAAACGCAGTCGTCGCCCGCAGCAGCAGGCGCCGACAGCGACTGGCAGACACGGGTGCAGAATGCTTGGCATAGCTGGTCGACGGAACTGTGGAATGAAGTCAAGCAGGTCATCCGCGTGCGCAATGTGGAGCATCCCGACGCACTGCTGCTTTCTCCCAGCCAGGCGTACTACGCCCGCGAAAACCTGAAGCTGCGTTTGCTGAATGCACGCCTGGCCCTGCTGACTCGCAACGAGTCGGCATTCCGAAGCGACCTGATGGCGGCGCAGGACGCCATTGCCCGCTATTTCGATACGCGCGCCAAGCAAACGCAGACCGTGCAATCCTTGCTGCGCCAGGTGCAGTCAAGCCAGCTCGCGATCGACATGCCGACGCTGACCGAGAGCTTGAACGCGGTTCGTGAACACAAGGCTGCACCGAAGAGCGCTTCCTAAATGCGTCTACTCATTTCGTTCGTCATCCTGTTTGCGCTCGCCATCGGCCTGGCCGTGGGCGCGCGCTTCAACCCGGGCAACGTCGTCTTCTTCTATCCGCCATACCGGGTCGACCTGTCGCTGAATTTTTTCATCCTGATCGTCGCGCTGTCGTTTGCCACGCTGCTGATGGTGCTGGCGGCGATTCGTGCCACCAGCCGCATGCCAGCGCGCGTGGCGGCATACCGCCGCGCCAAGCGCGAACGAGCGAGCAACCAGGCACTGCGCGAAGCACTGAAGGCATTGTTCGAGGGACGCTTCGGCCAGGCGGAAAAAGCGGCCGAGCGCGCCTCGAAGAATGCGGATGAGCTTGGGCTCGCCGCCTTGATTGGCGCCCGTGCCGCGCACCGGATGGGGCAGTCGGAGCGGCGCGATACCTGGCTTGCGCATGCTGATAGCGATCCTTCGCTCAAGACGGCCCGGCTGATGACGGCGATCGAACTGGCGATCGACGGGCGCGATACCGACCATGCGATGGACGCGGTGCGGGAACTGAACGTCAGTGGCACGCGCCACATCCACGCCTTGCGCCTGGCCCTGAAGGCCAACCAGCGTGCACAGAACTGGCCCGAGGTGCTGCGCCTGGTGCGTCTGCTGGACAAGCGCAACGCCTTGCATCCGGCATTGGCGCGGCGTTTGCGCGAGTTGGCCTATGACGATCTGCTCGCCAACAAGGCGCATGACGCCGAATCGATCACGCGCTTCTGGGAAACCGTGCCCGCGGCTGACCGTGTGCAGCCGCATGTGGCCTTGCGTGCCGCCTCCGCCTTCAATGCTGCGGGATTGCATGACCAGGCCCGCGCCATCATTGAAAAGGCACTGGCCAAGGAGTGGGACAGCGATCTGATCTGCGCGTATTCCACTGCTGCCGCAGCCGAAGGTTCGCCCGCGTTGCTTGGACAGATCGAGCGCTGCGAAGCGTGGTTGAAAGATCACGGCGGCGATGCCGAGCTTGCACTGACGCTGGGCACGCTGTGTCTGCGCCAGAAATTGTGGGGCAAGGCACAGCGGCATCTGGAGGACGCTCTGGCTGCTTCGACCGAGGCACGCACGACGCGGGAAGCTCACCTGAAACTGGCCCAACTGCATGAAGCGCTGAACCAGACCGAACAGGCAGCCGGTCACTACCGGCAATGCGCCCTGAGCAATCTCTACGAAACCGCAAAAGGGCATGGCGACTCCTTCTGAGCGCCAGGGGTGCCCCGATATAATCGCCGGTTTCCGATTTCACATTCCGACCACTCGAGAAAGAGCATCATGAGCTTGAACAATGTGCCGGCTGGCCGCGACCTGCCGAACGATTTCAACGTCATCATCGAAATCCCGATGAACGCCGACCCGATCAAGTACGAGGTCGACAAGGAAACCGGCGCGATCTTCGTCGATCGCTTCATGGGCACGGCGATGCACTACCCGTGCAACTACGGTTACATCCCCCAGACCATTTCCGATGACGGCGATCCAGTCGACGTGCTCGTGATCACGCCGTTCCCGCTGCTTCCTGGCGTGGTGGTGCGTTGCCGTCCGATCGGCGTTCTGAAGATGAAGGATGAGGCCGGAGGCGATGCCAAGCTGCTTGCGGTTCCGGTCGACAAGGTGTTGTCGATCTATACGCATTGGCAAAAGCCGGAAGACATGAATTCCTTGCAGTTGCAGCAAATCCAGCATTTCTTCGAGCACTACAAGGATCTGGAGCCGGGCAAGTGGGTGAAGGTCGAAGGCTGGGAAGGCCCCGATTCCGCGCGCGCGGAAATCCTTGCCGGTGTTGCTGCCTACGGTCGCGAGCACAGCAAGTAAAGAACAAAGAGCGGACTGCGTTTTGGCAGTCGCGCTCATTCAATAGAACCTCTCCCTGAACGCAGGGGAGAGTACTGAAAATCCCGATTTTTTTTTCGAAAGTTGGGTTTTTTTTATTGTGCTTTCAGAGAGGAATAGGGAGCGCGCCGCGTACGAGGGCGGTGAGATAACTGCCGT
>DATBUE010000382.1:0-2810 GCA_036516375.1 Noviherbaspirillum sp.
TGTTTGGCCAGCTGTTCGCATGGACTGGTTTGTCCGACACCATTCCCTATCACCGTGTGGTTCCGACTGCCGATCTGAATGGCACGCTCGGCATGGCACTCGGCGTATTGGCTGTCGTGTTTTACTACAACATCAAGATCAAGGGCTTTGGCGGCTGGATGCATGAGTGGTTCGCTGCACCGTTCGGTCCCTGGATGTTCCCCTTCAATATCCTGCTCAACCTGATCGAATACGTGGCCCGCACAGTGTCGCTGGCAATGCGGTTGTGGGGCAACATGTATGCAGGCGAGCTCGTGTTCCTGCTGATCGCATTGCTGGGCTCGATGGCCACCGTTTTCGGCTTCATTGGCCACGTCATCGCCGGTTCGATCTGGGCCATTTTCCATATTCTGATTGTCGTGTTGCAGGGCTTTATCTTCATGATGCTGACGCTGGTGTATATCGGCCAGGCTCATGAGGGGCACTAAACAATCGGTCTTAGAGTTTGTTTTCCCATTCACCTTTGCTTCATTTTCACTTTAACTTTTAAAAGGAATTGTCATGACTGACGTAGCATTCGTTGCCCTGGCTTGCGGCTTCATCATCGGTCTGGGTGCTATCGGCGCCTCCATCGGTATCGCGATCATGGGCGGAAAGTACCTTGAATCCTCCGCTCGCCAGCCTGAACTGATGAACGCGCTGCAAACCAAGATGTTCGTTCTGGCCGGTCTGATCGACGCTGCATTCCTGATTGGCGTTGGTGTTGCGCTGCTGTTCGCATTCGCAAACCCCTTCGTCGGCGCGTAATCTCCCTTACCGCCAAGTCTTACTCTGCCGGGCCCCACTGCCCGGCATTCGCCATTCCAAGTAAGAAGGAACCATCGTGAACTTGAATGCAACCTTGTTTGCACAGTTCGTGGTCTTCTTCATCCTCGCGTGGTTCACGATGAAGTTCGTGTGGCCGCCGCTGATGAAAGCGCTCGACGAGCGCGCCGAGAGGATCGCGAACGGCCTGGCTGCCGCAGAACGCGGCAAGGCCGAGATGGCTGCAGCCGAGAAGCGTGTGCAGGCCGAGCTGGCATCCGCCCGCGACGAAGGCCAGAAGCGCATCGGCGACGCTGAAAAGCGTGCCGCAGCGATCATCGAAGAAGCCAAGAAGACCGCCTCCGACGAAGCCGCGCGCATCATCGCGCAGGCCAAGGCCGAAGCGGAACAGCAAGTCACGCGCGCGCGCGATGAACTGCGCAACCAGGTTGCGGCGCTGGCCGTGTCCGGTGCCGAGCAGATTCTCAAGCGCGAGGTGAATGCAGCGGCTCACGCCGATCTGCTGAACCAACTGAAGACTGAACTGTAATCATGGCCGAACTCGCAACGATCGCTCGTCCGTACGCAGAGGCGCTGTTCCGTGTGGCCAAGTCCGGCAATCTCGCCGCCTGGACCGACCTTGTGTCGGAAATGGTGGTCGTGGCTGCGCATCCCGACGTCAAGTCTTTCGCCGGCAATCCGAAGCATTCGGATCAGCAGGTGGTCGACACTTTCCTGTCCCTGTTGAAGTCCAACGTCTCCCCCGAAGCAAAGAACTTCGTGGCGATGCTGGTCGAGAACGGGCGCCTGGCGCTGTTGCCCGAAATCGGTGACCAGTACATGGTCTTGAAGAATGCCGATGAAGGTGCAGCCGACGCGGAGATCACGAGCGCGTTCGAGATGTCCGATGCTCAAGTGAAAGAGCTGGTGGCGACGCTGGAAAAGAAGTTCGGACGTAAGCTCAAGCCGGCCGTCACGGTCGACAACAGCCTAATCGGTGGCGTACGCGTGGCAGTGGGCGACCAGGTGCTCGACACCTCGGTACGCGCCAAGCTGCAGAAGATGTACGTCGCACTGGCTTCGTGAGTTTCTGCCCTAGCGTCACGCAGAGTGAAAAATATTAGGAGTTATCATGCAACTCAACCCCTCTGAAATCAGCGAACTGATCAAGAGCCGGATCCAAGGCCTTGGCGAAACCGCTGAGATTCAAAACGAAGGTACGGTCATTTCGCTGACCGACGGCATCGCCCGCATCCACGGCCTGTCCGGCGCGATGCAAGGCGAAATGCTGGAATTCCCGGGCAACACGTTCGGCCTCGCGCTGAATCTTGAGCGCGACTCCGTCGGCGCCGTTATCCTGGGTGACTACGAGCACATCTCCGAAGGCGACACCGTCAAGTGCACGGGCCGCATCCTGGAAGTGCCGATCGGCCCGGAACTGCGCGGCCGCGTCGTCAACGCACTGGGCCAGCCGATCGACGGCAAGGGTCCGATCAACGCCAAGCTGACCGCCCCGATCGAAAAGATTGCACCGGGCGTCATCGCGCGTCAGTCGGTGTCGCAGCCGATGCAAACTGGTCTTAAGGCAATTGACTCGATGGTGCCGATCGGCCGTGGCCAGCGCGAGCTGATCATCGGCGACCGCCAGACCGGCAAGTCGGCCGTTGCGGTTGATACGATCATCAACCAGAAGGGCCAGAACATGACGTGTATCTACGTCGCGATCGGCCAGAAGGCATCGACGATCAAGAACATCGTGCGCGCGCTGGAACAGCACGGCGCGATGGAATACACGATCGTGGTTGCCGCTTCCGCTTCCGAGTCCGCCGCAATGCAGTACGTGTCGGCCTACTCGGGCTGCGCGATGGGCGAATACTTCCGCGACCGCGGCGAAGATGCGCTGATCGTGTACGACGACCTGTCCAAGCAAGCAGTCGCCTACCGTCAGGTGTCGCTGCTGCTGCGCCGCCCGCCGGGCCGCGAAGCTTACCCGGGCGACGTGTTCTACCTGCTGAAGTACTGACGGG
>DATBUE010000383.1:0-3432 GCA_036516375.1 Noviherbaspirillum sp.
CGCAAGTACTGAGTAGGCACTCAGGAAGGCGTCACCAACGTGAGTGGCCATGAGCACGCACCAGGTTCCAATTGCGAGCGTGCGTGGATGCGGGCAGGCGAGGTATTCGGCTCAATTCAGCTTCTGCACCGTCGCGCTTACCATCTCCCGCAGCCACTTGTGCTCCGGAGCATGGTGTACGCGAGGATGCCAAAGTTGGTAAAACTGCATCGGTGGAAAATCCAGCGGCACCTTGAATATCTTCAGCGGCAGGCTTTTCTCGTAGAAGCGCATGAACTGGCGGCCGGTGGTCAGCACCAGGTCGGTGCGCGTGAGCATGTAGGGGATCAGGCCGAAATAGGCGGATTCGACCGCCACATTGCGCTGCAGGTTCTGCTTCGCCAGGAAGGATTCGATCACCCCGGCATACCCGGCGAGCATCTGTGCCGGCGCCACATGCGGCAGCGCCAGATAGTCCTCGACCGTCATTTCATTGGAGCCGGTGCGCAGCGCATAGGCACAGTCCGCACGCATGATGCAGGCGATCTCGTCCTCGAACAGCTTCGACAGATGCAGGTGGGCCGGCGGCTCTTCCCAGTTGGCAATGACCAAGTCCAGCGCGCCGTCGGCAAGCTGGCGCAGGCAATCGCTATGCGGGCCGAGGTTGTGGATGACGACGCGGCTCTTCGGCGATTCGCGCCGCACACCAGCGACGATGTTCGGCAGGAATTCGCTGTCCAGGTAATCCGGTGCGGCAATGCGGAAGGTGCGCGCCTGCTGCTGCGGCGCGAATGCGGTCTTCTGCAGGAACAGCTTCTCGGTTTCATCGAGGATGCGCTTGGCCGGCACCATCAGGCTTTCGCCATGGTGCGTTGGCACCATGCCGCGCGCACCGCGCACCAGCAAGGGATCGCCGGTCAGGTCGCGCAGCTTGCGCAAGGCGGTGGAGATCGAGGGCTGAGGCTGGTTCAGTTTCAATGCCACGCGCGAGACGCTTTTCTCGGACAGGAGCAGATACAGAATGCGGATCAGGTGGATGTCGAGATGGTCCGGCAAGCCTGACATTCGGGCCTCATATAAGGGGGAAGGTATTTGAAATATACTGGCCGCCCGATGGCGCGGGCGATGAAAGAGTCTATCTTGTCACCGTCTTGCCGGCATCCACTGCCGCCCTGGCGCCTGCGCTTCATCCGGGCGGCCTTCACTTTTCCCGGTAGTCGCAACCTCGCATTTCAAGGCTCGCGGCGCGCAGTTGGCCTTGCGCCTGTCTCTCGTCTGGAGCGTGGAAGACGAACTCAAACGGAGAACGGATGGAAGCCTTGCTGCTCAACTACGGTATCGAATGGGCGAACCTGCTGCTGCGCTGGCTGCACCTGATTGCCGGTGTGGCGTGGATCGGTGCTTCCTTCTATTTCGTCTGGCTCGATAACTCGATCCGCCTGCCCCAGCCCGGTTCCGACCTCGAAAAGGCCGGCGTGGCTGGCGAGCTGTGGGCCGTGCATGGCGGCGGATTCTACAACCCACAGAAATATCTGGTTGCGCCCCGGCAGTTGCCGCCCGAACTGCACTGGTTCAAGTGGGAGGCCTACACCACCTGGCTTTCCGGCTTTGCGCTGCTGCTGGTCGTCTACTACGCGAACCCGGCTGCGATGATGATCGATCCGAAAGTGGCCGATCTCGCACCGTGGCAGGCAATCGCCATCGGGCTCGGCGCGCTCGCCTGCGGCTGGATCGTGTACGACCTGCTGTGCCGCTCGCCGCTGGGGCAGCGCGATGGCTTGCTCGGCATCGTGATCTTCCTCTTGCTGGTTGCTGCAGCATGGGGATTGGGCCGATTGCTGGGCGGGCGCGCCGCCTACATCCACGTCGGCGCGATGATCGGCACCATCATGGTCGCCAACGTGCTGATGCTGATCATTCCCGGCCAGCGCAAGATGGTCGATGCGATGAAGGCCGGCGGCCTGCCCGATCCCATCCACGGCAAGCGCGCCAAGCAGCGCAGCGTGCACAACAATTACTTCACGCTGCCGGTGCTGTTCATCATGATCAGCAACCACTATGCGATGACCTACAGCCATGCGCACAACTGGGCGGTACTGGCACTGATCATGGCCGCCGGGGTGCTGATCCGCCATTTCTTCAACCTGAAGCACAAGGGCATCTACGCGTGGCAGTACCCGGCCGCCGGCATCGCGCTGCTGCTCTTTACCGCAATCTGGATTGCGCCGCGCCCGGCCGCGCTTTCTGCGACGGAAGGCACGGCTGCAGTCGACTTCGTGCAGGTGCAAACGGTCGTCGCCCAGCGCTGCGCGGCCTGCCATGCGGCGCACCCCACGCAGCCCGGCTTTGCCAGCGCACCGGCAGGCGTCATGCTGGACCAGCCGGCACTGATTCGCCAGCACGCGCAGCGCATTTTTCAGGCGGCGGTGCAGACGCGCTCCATGCCCATCGGGAACATGACCAACATGAGCGAAGAAGAGCGCGCCCTGATTGCGCGCTGGTACGAGGACGGTGCGAAATAGCGCACCGCGCATGATGCGGCCGGCACAACCACGCAAGGACGTTTGACATGAACACTCTCCACATTGACGGCTTCAACCTGAGCGCAGAGCAAGTGGTCGCCATTGCGCGCAGCCCTGCTTTGCAGGTTGCGCTTGCCTCCTCGGCGCGCGACGCCTTGAAGCAAAGCCGCGACTACATCGAATCCACCTGGATGCACGACGAAGCGCCGATGATGTACAGCTTCAATACCGGCGTCGGCCTGCTGAAGGACACACGCATTCCCGTTGCACACATCGAGCTGTTCCAGACGCAGATGATCAAGGCGCATGCGGCGGGCATGGGAGAACCTTTCTCCGAAGAGGTCAGCCGCGCAACCATGCTGTTGCGCGCCAATGCCTTCGCCAGCAACTACTCCGCGCCGCGCGTGGAAGTGGTCGAGCGCCTGCTCGCATTTCTCAACGCCGGCATCCATCCGCTGATGCCGCAGAAGGGATCGGTCGGTGCCTCCGGCGACCTGGCGCCGCTGGCCTACCTTGCCGCCGCGCTCGCCGGTTTCGATGAGGCCGAAGTAATGTACCGGGGCCAGCGCATGAAGGCCGTGGAGGCGATTGCGCAGGCTGGCATCGGCCCGGTGAAATTCGAGCTCAAGGCCAAGGATGCCTCGGCCTTGATCAACGGCTGCACGGTTTCGCTCGCCGTGGCCGTGCTGGCTGCGCACGATGCGCGCAATCTGCTGGCCGACGCCTGTATTTCGCTCGGCCTGACCCTGGAAGCGATGCGCGCGGAGATGGCCGGGTTTGATGAACGCATCCATCGCGCGCGCCCCCATCCGGGGCAAATCAGGACGGCAGCGATCGTGCGCCGCCTGTTGCAGGGATCGACGCGTACCAGCCATGCCGCGCGGGCCGTGCAATTGCCGGAGGAAGCGCGCCGCAGCGACATCCCGTACAC
>DATBUE010000384.1:0-1960 GCA_036516375.1 Noviherbaspirillum sp.
CTACTGCTCCGGTTCTCGTTGCCGATTGCTGCAACATCGGTGTCGTGTTTCGCGTGCTGCTGGTCGTGAATGCGATCGTGCTGGGCGTGGTGACGCTGCAGTCGGCGCGGTTCGCGCAGGCCTTGAATGCATTCGTCGAAGCCTCGGTGGTGGTCGAGCTGGCCACGCTCTGGTCGCTGTTCGCACTGTGTGTGCTGCGTCGGGTGCTGCTGGTTGCCCAGCGACGCGGCTATCGCATGGAAGCGTGGTTGCAACGAACCCTGTGTGTGCTGCTGCCGGCCGCAACGACGGCCGTGATCGTGCGTGCGCTCGGCGCTAGCGACATTTTCCAGGCTGGCTTCGGTGAGCTCACGGCCGCCAAGTCGGCCATCGTCGCGGCGCTGTTGGGGCTGGTCTTCCAGCATTACTTCGAGTTGAGGGCCAAGGCGTTTTCCCCGGCGCTGGTCGAGGCGCGGCTGCAGGCGCTGCAGGCACGCATACGGCCGCATTTTTTGTTCAACAGCCTGAATGCAGTCCTGTCGCTTATACGCAGCGAGCCACAGCGTGCGGAGTCGACGCTGGAAGACCTGGCCGAACTCTTTCGCGTGCTGATGAGCGATCCACGCACGATGTCCTCGCTGGAGGAGGAGTTGCGATTGTGCCGGCAGTATCTGGCGATCGAGCAAATCCGTCTGGGCGAAAGGCTGCAGGTCGATTGGCAGTTCGACAATGTCAGCGAACAGCAATTGCGCCGTGCCCAGGTTCCCGTACTGCTCCTGCAGCCCTTGCTGGAGAATGCAGTGCGCTATGGCGTCGAACCTACCTCCGCGTCGACGCCTGTGCGAGTGCGTATCGGCCGCCTGCTGGACCGCATCGAAATCGCCGTGACGAATGCATGGCTGCCAGGGCGCGATGATTCCCCGATCCATCCCTCAGGGAACCAGATGGCACTTTCCAATATCCGCGAGCGCCTGGCCCTGCTGTATGACCTGGAAGGGCAGCTTGCAACTGCCGTCGAGGACGGACGTTTCGAGGTGCGCATGAGTTTCCCCTACCAGACCAGTGCCGCATGAAGCCGCGTCTGTTGATCGTCGATGACGAAGCTCCCGCGCGCAGGCGCCTGAAAACCCTGTTGCAAGACGTGGCTGCGAGCTGTCCGCACGAGTTGGTCGGGGAGGCGGAGAACGCGCAGCAGGCCTTGCAGTCGATTTCAGAGCTGCGCCCGGATGTCGTGCTGCTTGATGTGCAGATGCCGGATATGAACGGCATCGAGCTCGCGCGTTGTCTGGCGAGGCAGGACCATGTGCCGGCCGTGATCTTCGTTACCGCCTTCGATGAGTACGCGGTGAAGGCGTTCGAGGTGCACGCATTCGACTACCTGCTCAAGCCGGTGCGCGCGCAGCGGCTTGCGGACGCGGTAATGCGTGTTGCCAGCCTGCGAGGCAATGCCGCTGTGGGGCTGGATGCGCTGGCTGCAGAGCAACCGGCACGGCGCCATTTCTCGGTGCAGGAACGCGGTCGGGTGTTGCTGGTTCCGGTCAGTGAGGTCCTGTATTGCAAGGCCGAGCTGAAGTACGTGACCTTGCGCACGCGCGAGCACGAATACCTGCTGGAGGAATCGCTGGTGTCTATCGAGGAAGAGCTCAAGACACAGTTCGTGCGCATTCACCGCAATGCTCTGGTCGCACGCGACGCGATTGCCGGTGTCGAGCGTGCTGCGCTGCGCGCCGAAATCGAGGAAGGCGAGAGGGAGACAGGGGAGGCGGCAGATCGCGGCGAGCGCGCCCAGGAGTCCTGGCAAGTGATTGTGCGCGGCCTTGATGAGCGCCTACCGATTTCGCGTAGGCAGTGGAGCATCGTGAAAGCGCTGGTGCGCTGCTAAGAGCCTATCTCAGTAGGGCATCTGAAATGGAAACCAGGCGGTAAATGGCGGTCCAAGCTTGTGTTGAATGAGGAGGTTCATCATGGGCATGGTCAATCG
>DATBUE010000385.1:0-3487 GCA_036516375.1 Noviherbaspirillum sp.
CGCGCGCGCCTTTTCCTGCGCGCTTTCGACTTCCTTGACGGAATAGACGGGATGAGAGCGGGCAATCGTGATCGTCATGCGAAACCTCCTGTTCACTGGCCTTGCGCCTTGCAGCCGCTGCCTCGCCGACAAGAACGAAGCAGAGGCCTGGTGCGCACTTGCTTCTAGCAATCTCCATTCCAGCAGAAAAACATCTCTGCGGGCATTCCGATTTCAACGAGAACTGCTGTCGCCTCAATCGCTTGCATGGGCCGGATCGCTGCATTTCCTGTCCACACATAATTTTGTGGCGCCAGCGCGCCTTCCGGTTCCATTGCGTCCAGAGAAGCAGCCATGGGCAGCGTCAATGCCCTGCCGTTGACCTTGATCAACCAGCCCTGGAGCGGCGCCGCAAACGCGCACGCATCTTGCATTCCCCGGATGTGTGCGCGCGATGCAGAACGCACTCCGCCTCCGCTCCTTGAGCGGTCTCATGATGGCGTGGAGAGCGTGCGTCCTACACTGCAAACGCCACGTGAATGTCGCATAGACAGAAACGTAAATGCATTTCGGATGTCCCATGAAAGAGCATCCGTTCATATCTAGGGAGAGACGGCATGAGCATGCAGACCGAAGCGGGAAGCACCGAACAGCAACGCGCCTTGATCGATAGCCTGGTTGCGTTCACGAAGGACCACAAGGCGGTCCATTGGTCCGGTTCTCTCTCGCAATTCATCGAACGCGTGCTGGGCGGCGACCCGCGCGGCGCGGCCCGTACCTCGCACCAGTACATGTGGGACATGATCCGCTGGATGGGCGGCGAGGATGAGGAAGGCAACTTCCGCTGCAAGCTGTTCGACGAGGAATTGTTCGGCGTCGACGAAGCCATCGGCCGCGTGGTCGATTACTTCAAGGCCGCGGCCGCTGGCTCCGAAGTCGGCCGCCGCCTGCTGCTGTTGCTGGGCCCGCCTTCCGGCGGCAAATCCACGCTGGTGATCCTGTTGAAGCGCGGGCTGGAAGAGTACAGCCGCACCGAGGAAGGCGCGCTGTACGGCATCCAGGGTTGCCCGGTGCACGAGTCGCCGTTGCACCTGATCCCGCATTCGCTGCGCCCGCGCTTTCGTGAAACCTATGGTGTGGATATCCACGGCGAGGTCTGCCCGCACTGCCGCTCGCGCCTGGAAGGCGAATACGAAGGCGATTTCCTGCGCATGCCGGTGGAGCGCATCTTCATTTCCGAAGCCGGGCGCGTGGGCATCGGCACCTATGCACCGCACGACCCCACCACCGCCGACCTGGCCGACCTGGTCGGTTCGGTCGATTTGTCCAAGGTGGCCGAGTTCGGCGACGAGGGCGATCCGCGTGCATGGTCCTGGTCCGGCGCCGTGTACGCGGCTTCGCGCGGCATGCTGGAGATGATCGAGATCCTGAAGGTCAAGCGCGAATTTCTCTACCTGCTGCTGACGCTGACGCAGGAAAAGAACGTGAAGGTTTCGCGCTTTCCGCTGATCTACCTGGACGAGACCATCCTCGCGCACACTAACCTCGCCGAGTTCCGCAAGTTCCTGCAGGAGAGCGAAAACGAAGCCCTGCTTGATCGCATGGTCATCATCCAGGTGCCGTACACGCTGAATTACAAGGCCGAGGCAAGGATTTACAAGAAGCTGATTTCCTCAGCAGCGCCAGCTTTCCGCCAGGTGCATCTCGATCCGCACGTGCTGGATGCAGCCGCCGTGTTCGCGATCCTCACGCGCCTGCACGACAACGACGAACGCGAACCGGAACTGGCCAAGAAGGTGCGCCTGTACGCGAACGAGGAAATCGAAGGCCATGCCGATGCCGAGCGCTTGAAGCAACGCATGCCGGACGAAGGCCTGGCCGGGATTTCGCCGCGCTTCGTGATCAATGCGCTCTCCAACGCGATCATCCAGTCGAATGCGAAGAGCCTGACGACGATGGACGTGCTGCTGGCCCTGAAGGATGCGATCGACAACGATGCGCGCATCGATGCCAAGCGCAAGCGCAAATGGATCGATTACCTCGTTCTTGCACGCAAGGATTTCTACAACCGCTGGGTCAAGGAAGACGTGCACAAGGCGCTGTTCGTCTCCTTCGAACAGGAAGCGCAGGACTTGCTCGACAAGTACCTCGACGAAGTGGAAGCCACGCTCGACAACCGCCAGATCAAGGACCCGATCACCAACGAGGAACGCAAGCCGGACGAGCGCTTCCTGCGCGCGGTGGAAGAAAAGATCCACATCTCGGATTCCGGCAAGCAGTCGTTCCGGCAAGAGGTAGTGCGCAAGGCGATGGGCGCCTTCAAGCGCGGCGAGAAATTCACGCTCGACAGCCACGCGCAACTGCACAACGCGGTCCAGCAATACCTGTTCGAGCAACGGCGCGACGTGCTGCGCCTGGTCAGCTCCACCACGCGGCCGGACGAGGAAGTGCGGCAGAAGATTTCTGTGGTCGAGCAACGGCTGGTGGACGAATACGCTTACGACACGCATAGCGCACGCGAAGCGTTGAACTATGTGACGACATTGATGGCACAGGAGTAGCGCGCCGGCCACGGCGCGCGCTCGAAAGGCAGATTGCATGGCAAACAGACTGACCCTCTCCGCAGAAACGCCGTGGTATGACCTGTTCTCGCGCGGTTCGCGCGACTGGCTGCGCCACAACCAGAAAGTCCGCGAGGCGGTGCAGGAGAACCTGCCGAACCTCGTGGCCGGCCCGGACGTGATCACCGGCTCGCAGGACAAGACAGTGCAGGTGCCGGTGCGCCTGCTCGAGCATGCGCGCTTCAGGCTCAACGATTCCTCCGGCAGCCAGTCCAGCGCCGGCCAGGGCGAGGGCAAGCCGGGGGACGTGCTGCGCCAGGCGCGGCCGCAACCGATGCCGGGCGAGGACGAAGGCGAAGGCGGCAACGAGGATGGTGAAGTCAAGCTGCTGCTGGAATTCAAGGTCGAGGACATCATCGACTGGCTGTGGGAAGAACTGCAGCTGCCCGACCTGAAGCCGCGCCGCAATACCGCGATCACCGACGACGAATATGTGCGCGAAGGCTGGGACAAGCGCGGCGCGCGCGCACGGCTGGACCGCCGCCGCACGGTGAAGGAAGCGGTCAAGCGGCGCCTGACACAGGAGCGTGCACACGGCGGCACACCGGTGCCGTTCACCAACGAGGACTTGCGCTTCAAGCAGCTGGTGCACCGGCCCAAGCCGGCGACCAATGCCGTCGTGATCTTCGCGCTAGATGTCTCGGCCAGCATGACCGATGCCGAACGCAAGCTGGCCAAGAGTTTCTTCTTCTTCGTGCTGCAAGGCATACGCCGCCGCTACGGCAAGGTCGAGACACGCTTCATCGCGCACACCACGCAAGCGTGGGAATTCTCGGAATAGGATTTCTTTTCCGTCAGCGGCACCGGCGGCACCGGCGCCTCCACCGCCTTCAAGCTGGCGCTGGAACTGATCGAGAACGAGTACGACCCCTCGCAATACAACGGCT
>DATBUE010000386.1:0-3342 GCA_036516375.1 Noviherbaspirillum sp.
GGATGGGGCGGTGCCCAGGCTGCAGGCGGATTTCCGGTACTGCTCCTGTGCAGTCGGGACGTACCGATCGCACATCGATCCCAATATGCGTACGGGTCTTGAGGTCATGCTTGATCCCATTCAGCACTTCCTTGTAGGACGCGCTTGTTTTCCTCAGGAGTTTTCCCGGGAGGCTGTCGTGCAGCGTCGCGGGTCCGAGGAGGTGCTGCTCGCGGTATGCGTCCATGGTTCGGAGCAGTTTGGCGGCGCAGGCATATCGGGCCTGTTCCGGCGTCTTGAGCACGTTGTCCCGCAGAGCTCTCAATTCCGGGTCCAGGTCGACTTCCTTGCTAACGATGTCGTGGATCTGCTTATTCACCCGCAACAGACTGGCCATCAACTCTGCCGTTTTCTGCGTAGGCAGAGGCTTTTGCTCTTGGTCGCCGCGCGGCGCCAAGGTGTCGTCGAGTGCGTGGCGGACGATTTTCCCCTGCAGTTCCGGAAGCAGACCGGTGAGAGGGAATCCGGCTGCCGACGCAGGAAACGAGGGGATTTTCGACATGGACTCGCCTTTGGGTAATACAAAGAAGACAATGGCGAATTTGTGGTGTGCTCCCTCGTTTCGGTTCCATGCTGGAGGCGAAAAATCCGCTTGCACGGACATTGTCTCAGCGGGTTACCCCGCCGGCTGCACGAGCCGGCGCAGCAATGCCGACAGGAAGAACGCGGACCAGCTCAGGATGCCGGTCATCTTCGCGCCGTCCTCGACCAGGAAGATGTCGATGCCTTCCGGCTGCAGCCAGTCGAGCGAGACCGAGAGCGCGAACAGCATCAGCGCCAGCGCCAGCAGCAGGTAGTCATGCTGCAGGATCTGCGCGCGAAAACGCAGCAGGAAGGCGAGTACGCAGACGCCGTACAGCACGTAGACCATCTTTTCCGGAATGCCGAGGAAGGGGAAGAACTGCTCGTGCAGCATGAAGGCGTCATCCAGGCCGAGCAGGAGCGTGACCAGGCCGGCGGCCAGTGCGAAGCGTGCAAGTTCGATGGCTGCGCGGGCGGAGGCAATACGCGCGCAGAACAGACAGATGCCCGCCGTTGCGGCCCAGACGAAGATGCCGGCCTGAGACAGGAAGCCGATGTACATCTGCACATCGAAGATTGCGTTGGGGTCGCGCGTGAGGTGTTCGGTGGGGATGTCGCGCCAGACTTGCAGCAGGAGCACGATGGCAAGCAGTGCCGTGCTCGTGCAGGCGACCAGCATGAGCAGGCGAACGGTGTGCGCTGGCTGGCGCGGAGCGAGGGTCGGGGAATGCATGCTGTCTCCGTCGTGATTGTCGCGGGAGGGCTTGGAAACCGGGAACATTGTTTATTTGGAAATTACATGCTTGCGCGCATGCGTCTGGTGCTTTTTGCGCGTGCGCAAATTGTGGCGCGCAGTCACCCAACACCCATACGTAGCCCTCTTATTTCCAATGACGCAACTCAAATGCCGGGGAAAAATCATTCGCTCTGGCACAAGCTTGTCCTACCCTCCTTGCACAACAGACATCAAGGACGAGAGAGATGACGAGTTACGTAGTGGTGGGAAAAAGCGCGCGGGTCGTAACGGCGGTGCTGCAGGGTGTGCACAGTTTCGCGGGCGCGCCCTGCGTTGTGATCGGGAACGAGGAAACGCGCCGGCTGCGCTGGTCTTCGCTGTGCGCGCGCCATACCTTCATCGGCTTCGACGGTCGGTACGACCAGCTCGTGGCGGATGTGATCAATGGCATGCATGCGACGCAGCGCGACACCATCGTCATTCCGGCGGACTGCCCGGCCACGCGCCTTATCCATCGCATCCGTGACCGACTGGAAGCGCGCGTGATTCCGATTGCCGACGCGCCCACACTGGAGCTGATGGACGACAAGTGGCACTTCCATCAGTTCTGCGAACAATTGCGCCTGCGCGTGCCCACCACGATCCCGATCGGTGACAAATCGAATCTCTATTTCAACGACCTGTGCGAAACGCTGGGCCTGCCCTTCGTACTCAAGCCGAGCAACGAATCGGGCTCGCTCGGCGTGCAGATCGTTTCCAGCCGTGCGCAGTTCGATGCGCTGATGGCCGATCCCGAGTACGCGTTCGACAACCTGATCGCGCAGCGCCATATCGATGGCGAGGACATCGACCTGAGCCTGCTGGCCATCGGCGGGCGGGTGATGGCTTACGCGATCCAGCGCGCGCGTGGTGCGAAGCTGGAGTTCGTCGAGCACGCCGAGTTGACTGCGATGGCGAAAAAGCTGTGCGCGGCCAGCGGCTACAACGGCGTGATGCACCTCGACGCACGCATCGCGCGCGGCAGCGGCGAGGTCTACCTGATCGAATCCAACCCGCGCTTCTGGGCTACGCTGACAGCGGCCGCCTGGGCCGGCCTCAACTTCCCGCTGGAGAGCACGCGGCAGCACGACGGCGGAGCCGTGCGCGCCCTGACATCGGGCAGCGCTCCGCTGCGCCATCCCCTGCTCAATCCGACAACCTGGCGCACGGTGCTGAAGGACCGCGGGCAACAGGGACGGCTGGGGCGTTCGGAAATCCTGGATATGTACATGCTGGGGAGGTTGACGCGAACGCTGCCGGCGATGGCGGCGCGCCGCTTGGGGGAGTGGGCTGGGAAGGGAAGAAGGACGCGGGGGCGAGCGTGATTCGGGTCTTTGCTCGAATGTCGCTCCAGCTCAGCGAATAAAGTCATGTGTCGCTCCCGCGCAGGCGCGCAGGCGGGAGTCCAGTTCATGCGTTTCTGGTGCTTCTGGCGTTGGAGCTGGGTTCCCGCCTGCGCGCACTGCTGTCCGGAATAATTTTTTTCGAAGAGGTGCAAGTGATTGATGTGACTGAAAATTCAGTCCAACACTGAGACTTCCGACTTGAATTTCTCCGTCACGCTCCTTCCCCCTTTCAGGGGGATGAGGACGGTGTTTCGCAAAGCATTGCTTTGCGCCGTCCGAATCCGAGTCGCTTGCAAGCGACGAGGTGGAAGGTTGGGATGGGGGTAGTGAGTCTGCGCAACGCATCCCTTCGTTTTTACCTTCACACCCCCACCCTAGCCCTCCCCCTAAAAGGGGGAGGGAACCTGACCACGCATTTCACCCTTCCGTGTCAATAAATTTATTCCGGACAGCAGTGCGCCTGCACGGAAATGACAGGGCGTCGATAAGCAAGCATCGTTTCCCGAACTCGATTTGTTCCCACCACCCCTGACAATGACCGAACTCCAACTGCTCTCGATCTTCCTCGTTGGCCTGGCCGGCAGCGTGCATTGCGTGGGCATGTGCGGCGGTATCGTCGGAGCCTTTTCTGCCGGCCGCGCCCCGCGCGCGCGCGTCATT
>DATBUE010000387.1:0-2208 GCA_036516375.1 Noviherbaspirillum sp.
GGCCATGCCGAGCCGATCTTCGGCGAAGGCGGCGGCGAGAAGATGTGCCAGGAGTACAGTGTGGATTTCCTCGGCGCGCTGCCGCTGACCCGCTCCATCCGCGAGCAGACGGATTCCGGCAAGCCGACCGTGGTGGCTGATCCGGAGGGCAAGGTCGCTGCCATCTACACGGAAATCGCGCGCAAGGTGGCGGTAAAGGTCGCGGAAAAAGCCAAGGATATGACCAGCAAATTCCCGAACATCGTGATCAAGAACGACTGAGGGGGCGCTGTAGAATGGCGGCCTTTTTCTTGCCGTTGTCGAGGCGCTCTTACTGTGTCGGGACGATGCACTGCGATGTGGTGAGAGCCTGAACTGCCGCTCCCGCGCAGACGGGAGCACAGCAATAACGCCAGTAAAACCACCTGCAGATCTGGGTTCCCGCCTGCGCGGGAACGACACGCAAGACCGATTCCAAACATTTGAATACTTGAATTCATGCCCGCAAGGGCATTTTTAACTTATGACTACCGTCCGTACCCGTTTCGCTCCCAGCCCGACCGGCTATCTGCACCTCGGCGGCGCACGCACCGCGCTGTTCGCCTGGGCCTATGCCCGCCACTTTGGCGGCACCTTCATCCTGCGCATTGAGGATACCGACCTCGAACGCTCGACTCCGGAAGCAGTGCAGGCCATCATCGACGGCATGAACTGGCTGGGCCTGCATCACGACGAAGGTCCGTTCTACCAGATGCAGCGCATGGACCGCTATCGCGAAGTCATCGCCCAGATGCTGGAAGCCGGCGCGGCGTATCACTGCTACTGCACTCCCGAGGAAGTGGAAGCGATGCGCGAACGCTTCCGTGCCGCTGGCGAGAAGCCGCGCTACGACGGCACCTGGCGCCCCGATTCCGGCAAGACGCTGCCGGCCATTCCGGCGGACCGCAAGCCGGTCGTGCGCTTCAAGAACCCGCTCGATGGTGAAGTGACGTGGAACGACGCGGTCAAGGGGGCGATCACGATTTCCAACCGCGAGCTGGACGATCTGGTGATCGCGCGCCCGGATGGCACGCCGACCTACAACTTCTGCGTGGCGGTCGACGACTGGGACATGAAGATCACGCACGTGATCCGCGGGGACGACCACGTCAACAACACGCCGCGCCAGATCAACATCCTGCGCGCGTTGGGTGCGCAACTGCCGGAGTACGGACACGTGCCGATGATCCTGGGTGCCGACGGCGAGAAGCTCTCCAAGCGTCACGGCGCAGTCAGCGTAATGGAGTATCCGGCGCAGGGCTTCCTGCCCGAGGCAATGCTGAATTATCTGGCTCGTCTCGGCTGGAGTCATGGCGACGACGAGATCTTCTCGATGGAGCAGTTCGTGCAATGGTTCGACCTCGATCACCTGTCGAAGTCGCCCGCACAGTTCAATCCTGAAAAGCTCGCCTGGCTGAACAATCACTACATCAAGCAGTCCGACAACGCGCGCCTGGAAGCACTGGTGCGTCCCGTGATGGAGCGCGAGGGTGCGCAGTTCGAAGGCGGTCCGCCGCTGCAATCAGTGATCGCACTGATGAAGGAGCGCACGAACACAATCAATGAGTTGGCCGACGCAGCGATGCTGTTCTACCGCACCCCGGCTCCCGATGCCGCGTTGCTGGCCCAGCATCTGACCGATGCGATTAAGCCTGCGCTCGCGCAGTTCGTCCAGCAATGCGGCAGCATTGAATGGAACAAGGCGGCCATCAGTGCCGCGATGAAGGAAGTGCTCGGTGCGCACAAACTGAAGATGCCGCAACTGGCGATGCCGCTGCGCCTGCTGGTGACCGGTCAATTGCAAACGCCGTCTATCGATGCGGTGCTCGAATTGTTCGGCCGCGAGACGGTGGTCGCACGCATGCAGCGAGGGTTTTGAAAATTTTTCTCGCAAAGTATTTACACGCAAAAAAAAACCTTGCTATACTCTCGTTTCTTCGCACGGGGGGTATAGCTCAGCTGGGAGAGCGCTTGCATGGCATGCAAGAGGTCAGCGGTTCGATCCCGCTTACCTCCACCAGCAAAACATGCTGCGAAGAAATGTGATAGAATAGCAGAACAATAGGCTGCAGTACTGACAGGTTTCTGTCCCCATCGTCTAGAGGCCTAGGACACCGCCCTTTCACGGCGATAACCGGGGTTCGAATCCCCGTGGGGACGCCAAATAAAACGCCACGCATCTGCGTGGCG
>DATBUE010000388.1:0-4422 GCA_036516375.1 Noviherbaspirillum sp.
GATGTGCGCATCAGCGCCTTCAGTGCCACCGAAGGGCAATCGGGCGCCAGCGAAATCACCGTGATGCCTCCGCGCCGCTGGACGGTGAGCAAGCCGGTCGCCCCCGGCCTGACCGCTTCCGTCACCCTGGGCGCGCCGCATGGCAGCCGGGTCAATGGCACTGCCCGCATCGAGGTGCGCGGCAGCGGCCTGGAAAACGTCGAACTCTTGCCGGCCAGTGGTTACACCCCACGTCTGGGCCAGTTCCAGATTTCCAGCGACAAGACATTCGCCTGGCTCGATTTCGATACCAAGAGCCTGCCGAACGGCTTGCACGAACTGCGCGTCAGCGCTTTCAATGTCCCTGCCGGTCAACCGGGCGCGGTTGAGGCAATCGCAATGCCGGTTCGGCAATGGGATGTGCGCAACTGAGGTGCTACCGGGCGGCGAGACGCGGGGCATGTGAGGGCAACAAGATGTTTCCGTGCGGAACCAACTGAGCTGAGCCCGGTCTATCCGGACTCGCCCCCGAACATTTTTTCTACTCAGGATGGAATGCGATGAAGTGGTACTACGAATGGCGGCTGCGCCGTGTGCGCGCCCAGATTGCGTCGCTGGAAGAAGAAACGCGCGCGCGCCTGATTGACGATTACACCGCCCACTCGCGCCTGCGCGTGCTGCGCAGCTTGGCTACCGGCTTGCAGAAACGTCTGACGCGTTATGCGGCACCTAAGCCCCAGGTTGCCCCGGCGACTCCGCCGAGCGCAGTGGCGCCGCTGCCCGCCTCGAAGGAAGCGTGCTGAACCGTGCTCCCTGACCGCGGATGCGGCGCAAGTTCTATCGTATCCGCGGTTTTTTTAGAATTTTTACTCGACGCGACCGGGCAGGGCCGCTGCGTCTTTTCTGCTAAGTTCAGAAGCTCCTGACAACAAGGTCCCGCGCCCCCTGCGAGGACCATACAACGGAGGAGCACCATGAGTTCAGCCCGCCTGCCTGCCGTCCTGCAACACCTGTCCCTGCCGGTCATTGCCTCGCCGATGTTCATCGCCAGCAGCCCGGCCCTGGTCACCGCGCAGTGCAAGGCCGGCATCGTCGGTGCCTTCCCCGCCCTCAACGCACGCCCGGCCGAGCTGCTCGATAGCTGGCTGACCGACATCCAGCGCGAGCTTGCGCAATATCGCGAAACCAATCCCCAAGCCCTCGTCGGTCCGATCGCGGTCAACCAGATCGTGCACCAGTCCAACGACCGGCTCGCGCACGATGTCGAGGTCTGCGTCAAGCACCAGGTACCGATCATCATCTCCAGCCTGCGCGCGCCGCCGCCGGAAATGCTCGATGCCGTGCACAGCTACGGCGGCATCGTGCTGCACGACGTGATCTCGATCCGCCATGCGCAGAAGGCGCTGGAAGCCGGCGTTGACGGCCTGATCCTGGTTGCAGCTGGCGCCGGCGGCCATGCCGGCATGCTGTCGCCGTTCGCGCTGGTGGGCGAAGTGCGCAAGTTCTTCGACGGTCCGCTCGCGCTGTCCGGCGCCATCGCCACCGGCGACGCCGTACTGGCCGCGCAGGCCATGGGCGCCGACTTCGCCTACATCGGCTCGCGCTGGCTGGCCACGCACGAAGCCAATGTCGACGAAGCCTATCGCCAGGCCGTGGTGGAATCGGCTGCGGCAGACGTGATCTACACCAACCTGTTTACCGGCGTGCACGGCAATTACCTGCGCAAGTCCATCGAAGCAGCAGGACTCGATCCGGACAACCTGCCCATGGCGGACAAGACCGAGATGAATTTCGGTTCCGGCGGCAACACCAAGGCCAAGGCCTGGCGCGACATATGGGGCGCCGGGCAAGGCGTGGGCCTGGTCGATGAAGTGCTGAGCGTGGCGGCCGTGGTGGAAAAGCTGAAGGCCGAATACGCGGCCGCGCGCAAGCGGCTGGCGCTGTAGAGCGGATTCGCCCTGCTCTAAACCCGGAACACCGAAAACGCGGCAGCCACCGCCGCGTGCGCATCTCGCTCGATGATCGCGTTGTGCGTCATCATCACGCGTTCGAAGGGCCATTCCAGAATGGCGCGTGCACTGCGTTGCGCCGCGCGCCGATCCTTGGTGAGCAAACGCATCGTGCGCGGTACCGCGAGTTGCTTGCGCACGCCGGTCAGGTGCGCAAGCAGTGCGGCGGGCACGGGCAGCGGGCCCTGCCACCACTGGCACAGGTCGGTCAGGATCAGAGTGCGCGTGGGCTTGTGAAACCACACGACTTCATTGGCCAGCGGGATACCCTCGAACAGGCGCTGCTCCAGCTCGTCCTGCCATTCGGGTTCACCCGTTGCCTGCAAAGTGCGCAGGCCGCGCAGATCGGCCCGCTTGGCCGCCAGCCCCGGCGCGCCGAACAGCTGGGCGCCGAGGAAGGTGCTGGCGCAGTCACCTGCGAACAGGTGGTGCGCCTTGCTGGGCGCGACGACATAGGCGACCGGCCCGAGTGCCAGCAGTTCGTCACGTAGTCCAGATGAAATCGGCACCGGAGAATGCAGCCATAGGCGTGCGTCGCGCAGACGGATGACGGTCATCCGCGAAGCCATCGGAATTCCCATCGTCACGAAGGCATAGGGAACGTGCCACAGGTCGGGAGCAAGCGCTTGCAGCATGAGGCGATCCTTCACGTTAGACGTAGCGGACAGGTGTCCAAACTAAACGGGCAACAGCCAGCAAGGATGAAATGGCGGGAACGGTGCATCGTCGCGTTGCGCGCCGTCACGGTCGAACTCTTTCCGAAGTTCCAAGGTCGACCATCGGTGCCGCCACGCTCGCGGTGGCGTCGAACGAGAATGCGCAATGCAGCTTTTCCTGTCAGCCGGTTTCATTGCCGTGGTCGTGGCCTGGGGCATCATTTCACCGGCCACGCTGGGCAGCGTGTTCGACACGGTTCTCGTTTCTGTCACGCGCAATTTCGGCTGGCTCTACCTCTGGGTTGTGCTGGGACTGGTGTTGCTCGCGCTGGTTCTCGCGAGCAGCCGCTACGGCGACCTGAAGCTGGGTAACGAGGACGAAGAACCCGAGTTTTCGCTGGGTGCGTGGTTCGCGATGCTGTTCGCGGCGGGCATGGGCATCGGCCTGGTGTTCTGGGGCGTGGCCGAACCGGTGTCGCATTACATGACGGCGCCGCCCGGCATTGCTGCCACGACGCCCGAAGCGGCCAATGCCGCGATGCGCTATAGCTTCTTCCACTGGGGGATACATCCATGGGCCGTGTATGGCATGGTTGCCCTCGCTATTGCGTTTTTCCAGTATCGCCGCGGCACCAAGGCACTGGTCAGCGAAACCACGCGCGCCCTGCCGGTGCCCGCCATCCAGCGCCTGTCCGGGCTGTTCGATGTGCTGGCGGTGATTGCCACCGCATTTGGCGTTGCAGCCTCGCTCGGCATGGGAGCGCTGCAGATCAACAGCGGCTTGCATGCGGTGTTCGGTCTCCCGGTCAGCGTGCCGGCCCAAGTGACGATCATCCTGGCCGCCACCGTGCTGTTTGCCACGTCCGCCGTCACCGGGGTGAGTCGGGGCATCAAATGGCTGTCCAGTTTCAACATGGTCATCGCAGGTTTGCTCACGCTGGCCGTGCTCCTGATCGGTCCAACCGTTTCCATCATCGACACCTTCACCGCGACGCTCGGCGCCTACCTGAGCGATTTCGTACGCATGAGCCTGCGCATGACCCCTTTTCGCGAAAGCAGCTGGGTAGCGGGATGGACCATCTTCTACTGGGCCTGGTGGATTTCCTGGTCACCCTTCGTCGGCCTGTTCATTGCGCGGGTCTCGCGCGGGCGCACGATCCGCGAGTTCGTGCTGGGCACCGTGCTCGGGCCGTCCCTGGCTGCCTTCCTGTGGTTCTCGGTGTTCGGCGGCACGGCATTGCACCTGGAAATCTGGCAGGGGGTGCATATCGGCGAAGCGGTGTCGCACGATGTCTCGACTGCGTTGTTCGTGATGTTCGACGCCTTGCCTTTCGGCGCCCTGATGTCCGGCGTTGCGATCGTGCTGGTGCTGGTCTTCTTCGTCACCTCGGGCGACTCGGCCACGCTGGTGCTGGGCATGATGAGTACCGGTGGCCGTGCCGATCCCTCACCGCGGGTCTCGCTGATCTGGGCCGCCCTGATTGCCGGCAGCGCGATCAGCCTGCTGCTGGCCGGAGGATTGCAGGCGGTGCAGACGGCCACCATCGTGTTCGCGCTGCCGTTTTCGCTGGTGATCGTGCTGATGGTCTGGTCGCTATGGCGCGCCATCGTGCAGGACTGGAACGATGAGCAACGCAAGGAGCGCGCGCTGCGACAGCGCATGCGCGAGATGGTGGAACGGAGAAAGTCGCCGCGCTAGAGCGGATTCGCCCTGACCAGCTCGCCGATGCCGGACGGATTGCCCACGGTACTGCGTTGCGGCTCCTTGCCATGGCACC
>DATBUE010000389.1:0-2888 GCA_036516375.1 Noviherbaspirillum sp.
GGCTTCGCTGGCAATCAGTAGTGGTTTCGACATGTTTTCAAGGGCTTGCGTTGATTTTTGGCAGGGGGCGATATGGTAGAATTGCCGGCTCTTTTTTCGGCGCCGCGCGGCTATTCTGGAGCAAAAACGCGCGCTTGCGACGCTCGAATCTTCCTCATTTCACTCCGGGACGACTCATCCATGGCTGGACATAGCAAATGGGCCAACATCAAGCACAAGAAAGCCGCCACTGATGCCAAGCGCGGCAAGATCTGGACCCGCCTGATCAAGGAAATCACGGTCGCGGCGCGTCTGGGCGGCGGCGACATCAATGCCAATCCGCGCCTGCGTCTGGCCGTGGACAAGGCAGCCGACGCCAACATGCCCAAGGACAACGTCCAGCGCGCCATTCAGCGCGGCACCGGCGGCCTGGAAGGGGCGAACTACGAGGAAATCCGCTACGAAGGCTACGGCATCAACGGCGCGGCCATCATCGTCGACTGCATGACCGACAACCGCGTACGCACCGTGGCCGAAGTGCGCCACGCCTTTTCCAAATACGGCGGCAACATGGGCACCGAAGGCTCGGTCGCCTTCCTGTTCAAGCATTGCGGCCAGTTGCTGTTTGCACCCGGCACCAATGAGGATGCACTGATGGAAGCCGCGCTCGAAGCGGGTGCCGAGGATGTCGTTACCGACGAGGAAGGCGGCATTGAAGTCATCACCGATCCGCACGAGTTCTCGACGATCAAGGATGCGCTGGAAAAGGCCGGCTTCAAGGCCGAAGTGGCTGAAGTCGTGATGAAGCCGGCAACAGAGACCGAATTCGTCGGCGACGACGCCGTCAAGATGCAGAAACTGCTCGACGCACTGGAAAACCTGGACGACGTGCAAGAGGTCTATACCAACGCCGTGATTACCGAGTAATCGGAAACACACCGCCGGCTGTCGCAACCGAATTGTTTGATAGAACCCATCCCATGAAGATTCTCGTAGTCGGCTCTGGCGGCCGTGAACATGCCCTGGCCTGGAAACTGGCCCAGTCCGAACGCATACACAAGGTGTACGTGGCTCCCGGCAACGGCGGCACCGCGCTCGATTCGCACCTGGAAAATGTCGAGATCACCGATCCGGCCTGGCTGGCGCAATTTGCGATCAAGGAAAACATTGCACTGACCGTGGTCGGCCCGGAAGCGCCGCTGGCAGCAGGCATCGTCAACATCTTCCGCGAGCAGGGCCTGAAAATCTTTGGCCCCACCAAGGAAGCCGCGCAACTGGAAAGCTCGAAGGATTTTGCCAAGGCTTTCATGAAGCGCCACCGCATTCCGACTGCGGATTACGAAACCTTTTCCGACGTGCTGGCCGCACGCAAGTACATCCGCCAGAAAGGCGCACCGATCGTGATCAAGGCCGACGGCCTGGCCGCCGGCAAGGGCGTGGTGGTGGCGATGACGATCGACGAAGCGATCGAAGCGGTCGACATGATGCTTTCCGAAAACCGCCTTGGCGATGCCGGCGCACGCGTGGTGATCGAGCAATTCCTGGAAGGCGAGGAAGCCAGCTTCATCGTGATGGTCGACGGCAAGCATGTGCTGCCACTGGCCACCAGCCAGGACCACAAGCGCCTGAAGGACAACGACGAAGGTCCGAACACCGGCGGCATGGGCGCCTACTCGCCCGCCCCTATCGTCACCCCCGCACTGCATGCGCGCGTGATGCGCGAAATCATCAACCCGACCGTGCTCGGCATGCAAAAGGATGGCATTCCGTTCACCGGTTTCCTGTACGCGGGCCTGATGATCGATGACAAGGGCAATCCGAAGACACTGGAATTCAATTGCCGCATGGGCGATCCTGAAACCCAGCCGATCCTGGCGCGTCTGAAGACGGATCTGGTCCAGGTGATGGAGCACGCGGTCAACGGCACGCTGGACCAGGTCGGCCTCGACTGGGATCGCCGTACTGCCTTGGGTGTGGTGATGGCAGCGGCAAATTACCCCGACGCGCCGCGCAAGGGCGATGCGATCACCGGCATTCCTGCCGCGACCAATGATTGCGTCACCTTCCATGCCGGCACCACCTTGAAAGACGGCAAGCTAACGACATCGGGCGGGCGCGTACTGTGCGTGGTGGGTCTGGGCGACAGCGTGCGCATGGCGCAGAAGCATGCCTACGATACGGTGGAACGCATTCACTTCGACGGCGCGCAGTATCGGCGCGACATTGGCTGGCGCGCGTTGAAGCGGCCTGCGTAGACCGCCGACCATGCAACTCGCTCCGGCGCATGCCGCTGCGACTGCGTCCGCATTACCTCCTGCCAATTCCCTCCCCCTCCCAGGGGGAGGGCTAGGGTGGGGGTCGTGACACTGAACAATGCAGACGCCAAATTGAGCGCCCTTCCCGGCCTTCCACCTCGTCGCTTGCAAGCGACTCGGATTCGGACGGCGCAAAGCAGTGCTTTGCGAAACCCCGCCCTCATCCCCTTAAAGGGGAAGGAGTATTCAGCGCATACATGCGAAGCACCCACCCAATGACCACCTCCTCCGTCAAACCCTACCTCCTCTCCCTGCAACAACGCATCGTCGACGCCCTCGAACAAATCGACGGCAAGCCCTTCCTGCGCGACGAATGGCAACGCGCTCCCGGAGAAAGCCCGATCGCAGGCGGCGGCATCACCTGCATCCTGGAACAGGGCAATGTGCTGGAACGCGGCGGCGTCACTTCGATCACCGCTGACGGCACGCTGGTCCTCAACGGCGCCATCACCGGCACGGCGGACATCGAGCTGTTCGGCGTCGGCGTCATCCAGAACAGCGGCACGACCGTGAACGCCGGCCCGGGCACGATCCTGGTCGACGGCGGCGACGCCGCGATCACCCTGCTCGGCACGCTGCAGACGACGAACAACA
>DATBUE010000390.1:0-1904 GCA_036516375.1 Noviherbaspirillum sp.
CGACGAGCCGGACTACGGCTACCTGCTGGACGACATGTTCTACAACGATGGCGATGCCATTCCTGCTTCGCGTTTCATCGTGCCGCGGGTGGAAGTGGAACTGGCCTTCGTGCTCGGCAAGCCCCTGCGGGGACCGGGCGTGACGCTGTTCGACGTGTTGAGCGCGACCGACTATGTGGTGCCGGCACTGGAACTGATCGACGGCCGCAGCCAGTACCCGCGCAAGATCGTCGACAACATCGCCGACAACGCGGCGGCCGCCGGCATCGTGCTCGGCGGGCGACCGGTGAGGCCGATGGATGTGGATCTGCGCTGGGTCGGTGCGCTGCTCTACAAGAACGGCAACATCGAGGAGTCGGGCGTCTCGGCTGCGGTGCTTGGTCATCCGGCGATGGGCATTGCCTGGCTCGCCAACAAGGTGGGACCGTTCGGCACCGTGCTCGAACCCGGCCATGTGCTGCTCGCCGGCTCGTTCACACGCACGGTAGCGGTGGCTCAAGGCGACACCATCCACGCGGACTACGGCCCGCTCGGCAGCATTTCGGTCCGTTTCACCTGAGCGAGGTCGACAATGCAACTCCCCGTCAATCACTTCAAGCGCGCGCTGCGTGAAGGCCGGCAGCAGCTCGGCCTGTGGGTCACGCTCTCGCATCCTTACAGCACCGAGATCGTCGCCGGCTCCGGCTTCGACTGGCTGCTGCTCGATACCGAGCACTCGCCGAACGACGTGAATATCGTCCTGAGCCAGTTGCAGGCGGTCGCGCCGTATCCGGTCATGCCGGTGGTGCGGCCAGCATGGAACGACACGGTGCTGATCAAGCGCTACCTGGACATCGGTGCGCAGACGCTGCTGATTCCCTACGTGCAGAACGAGGCCGAAGCCCAGCGGGCGGTCGATGCAATCCGCTATGCGCCGCGCGGCGTGCGTGGCGTCGGTGGCGCGGTGCGGGCCACGCGCTTCGGACGCATCGCGAACTACATGGGGCTGTGCGAAGACGAGCTGTGTTTGCTGGTGCAGGTGGAATCACAGACGGCCCTGGATAACCTGGAACGCATCGCCAGCGTGGATGGCATCGACGGCGTGTTCATCGGACCGGCCGACCTTGCGGCGAGCCTCGGCCATCCCGGCAATCCAGGGCATCCGCAGGTGCAGAAGGCAGTAGAAGATGCGATTGCGCGCATCCTCACCTGCGGCAAGGCGCCGGGGATACTGACGACCGATGAAAAGCTTGCGCGGCGCTACATCGAACTCGGTTCCTTGTTCACTGCGGTTGGCGTCGACTCGACGATACTCGCGCGCGAAACCGAGAATTTGGCGGCACGTTTTCGCAGTCGATCCTGAAGACGTAGCAGGGCAGTAACGTGAGCTGCACGCATGACGTGACAGCGAGGGTTGTATGAACAAAAAAGGCGGCATGCAGGAATTTCTGCATGCCGCCTTTTGCATGGCTGTTCTCACGCTCTCGTTGCTCGGTAATTCGGGGAGTTACCACACAAAACTTTTTTTTTCTAAGGACAGAACCGCATCTCCATTCGTTGTCACTTATCAAAAAAGCAATGAACATCAACGCATGATGAAACCAATAAGCTCTCACCACACCCATTTCAATGAATCGTTCCTCAACACTGCACGGGGGACGGCAGCTCCGGTGGTGTGTCCAACGGCGCCTTCGGCTAAAACTTTACGGCACAGAGGCCGCACAGATCAGCCTGGTGCACGTTCGCATAGGGGGGGCATCAACAAAACGATGGAAACGCTGGTAAAGCGAATGTTCAACGCAAACTTTTCTGTTCAGGATTTGCCACCTGTAAAAGAACTGGAAGAATCAGATAAAGAAAGCTTGCTGAACGAGCTGCACGAACGGGATCGCGACCGTCGAACAGAAGCAAATAAAGAGGATGAA
>DATBUE010000391.1:0-3114 GCA_036516375.1 Noviherbaspirillum sp.
CAGGACCGGCTGTGGCAACTGGAGCTGAACCGGCGCATTCCGGCCGGACGCTTGGCCGAAGTGCTGGGTCCGAAGGCGGTGGATACCGACCGCTTCCTGCGCACGCTTGGCGTGCGCCGCAATGCCGAGCAAATACTGACCAGGCTCGCTCCCGAAACGCGGCGCGCGCTGGACGCCTATGCGCGCGGCGTGAACGCCTATCTCGCCCAGCGCAGCGGCCCCCTGCCGCCGGAATTCATCCTCACCGGCGCACCTGCCCCCGAACCCTGGGAGCCGGCCGACTCGATTGGCTGGCAAACCATGATGGCCTGGGACCTGGGCGCGAACTGGTCGCAGGAAATCCTGCGCATGCGCCTTGCGCAGAAACTGCCGCTGGCGCGCATCAACGAATTCCTCGCTCCCTATCCGGGCGAGACCGTGCCGCAGACCATGGATTACACCGTGCTGTACCGTCAGCTCACAGGCATGGCCGACAAGTTGGCGGAATTGGCGCACATCGCGCCGCCTTCCTACGTCGATGGCATGGGTTCCAACAACTGGGTGGTCGGCGGCACGCTGAGCGAAAGCGGCAAGCCCTTGCTGGCCAATGACCCGCACCTGGGCCTCTCGGCGCCGGCGCTGTGGTACTTCGCCCATCTTTCCGCACCCGGCCTGAACGTGATCGGGGCCACGCTGCCCGGTTTGCCGACCGTGGTCCTGGGGCGCAACGACCACATCGCCTGGGGCTTCACCAACACCGGCCCCGACGTGCAGGACCTCTACATCGAACGCGTCAACCCGGACAACCCGGTTCAGTACCAGACGCCCGAAGGCTGGGCCGATTTCCGCGTGCGCGAGGAAACGATACGGGTCAAGGGTGCGGACCCGGTGACGATCACGGTGCGCGAAACCCGCCATGGCCCGGTCGTGACCGGCGCGCTGCCCGTGGTGGCGAAAACCGGGCTGGCGCCAGATGCGCACGTCGTGTCCTTCGCGTGGACCGCGCTGCGTCCGGACGATTTCACGCTGCAGGCTGGCATCAAGTTCAACCGTGCCACCAACTGGGAACAGTTCCTGGACGGCGCGCGCGACTTCGGTGCGCCGCAGCAGAGCATCGTGTACGCCGATGTCTACGGCAACATCGGCTTCGTCGCGCCCGGGCGCATCCCGGTGCGCAAGCCGGAAAACGACCTGAAGGGCCTGGCGCCGGCGCCGGGCTGGGATGCGCGTTACGACTGGGCCGGCTTCATTCCCTTCGACGAACTGCCGCAGGACTTCAATCCGGAATCGCAGCGGTTGATGACGGCCAACCAGAAGATCGTCGATGACAATTACCCATACTTCCTGACCAGCGAATGGACCTTGCCGTACCGGGCCGAGCGCATCAACCAATTGCTCGATGCGCGGGCGCGGCACGACATGGAAAGTTTCGCGGCGATCCAGAAGGATCACCTCTCGCTGGCCGCGGTCGAACTGCTCGGCCTCGTGCGTCACGTTACGCCGCGCTCGGAAGGCGCGCGCAAGGCGCTGAACCTGCTGCACGGATGGGACGGTTCGATGGATGCCGACAGTGCCGAACCGCTGATCTTCAATGCCTGGATGCGCTTCGCCTCGCTGCGCATCTTTGCCGATGAACTGGGCGAGCCGCTGCTGCGCGAATACTGGGAACAGCGCAATGTGCATCAGCCGCTGGTCAATGCGCTTGCCGGACGCGAAGGTTATGCGCGCTGGTGCGCCGACTCCGGACGCGCAGACATGATTGATGCCACCGGTTGCGCCGGCGTGATGGCCGATGCACTGGAAGACGCAATGGCCGATCTGGCCGAGCGTTACGGCGACGACATGACGACCTGGCGCTGGGACGAGGCCCACTTCGCGCGTTCCGAGCACCGTCCGTTTTCGAAGGTTGCGCCGCTGGCGTGGCTGTTCGATATCCGGGTGCCGACACCGGGCGACGCCCACACGATCAATGTCGGCCGCTACAACATGCGCGACGAAGCAGCACCCTTCGTCAACCACCATGCGGCCAGCCTGCGCGCGTTGTACGACTTGTCGAATCTGGAGAATTCCCGCTTCATCCACTCGACCGGACAGTCGGGGCATGTGCTGTCGCCGCACTACCGCGATTACGTCCAGCGCTGGGCCGCGGTCGATTACCTGCCGATGCAGATGCGGCGCGAAGCGGTGGAGCAGGGCTCCATCGGCACCCTGACGTTGAAGCCGCCTGCACGTTGAAATAAAAAAACGGCCGCTGGAAACCCAGCGGCCGGAAAGCCAGGCATGCCTCGGGAGGGGAAGGCCTGGGGACGATCAATTGGCGCCTGCGTCAGCATTCGCTCACGACAAATCCCGACACGGGCGCAATCTTGCCCGGAAATGCTTACGCGAAGCTTGCACCGCTGTTCTGCTGGGCAGAATGGTGCGCAGCTCGCATCGACTTACCAGCACGCTCGTGCGATTTGTCCGAAAATCCACGCTCGGCGATCCTGGCTTCCGGCTTCGCTTGCTTCAACCCTTGCCACTTCCGCCTGCTTCATCGGCAGGCTTCCATCTCATGCTCAAACACATCGTTTTCTGGAAACTCAAGGACCACGCCGAAGGCAATGACCGCGCAACCAATGCGCGCAAGATGAAGGACATGCTCGATGCCTGCGCCGATCTGGTGCCCGGCATCCTCAAGTTCGAGGTTGCGCTGGCCCAGCCAGGGCTGGAAGCGACCTATGACGTGGTGCTGTATTCGGAATTTGCCTCGAAGGCCGTGCTCGACGCCTATCAGGAGCACCCGCAGCACGTGGCACTCAAGCCGTTCTTCGGCGCCGTACGCGAAGCGCGGCAGTGCATGGATTACGAAGTCTAGAAGGAGCAGCCATGCATGTCGTTGCCAGCCAAGACATGGCGAATGAGGCGAAGCCGTTCCCGGTCGATATCCCGTTCCTGCGCGAACTGGGCATGGAGTTTCTCGGCATGGGCGAGGGCGAAGCGCAAGTGGCGCTGACTCTGGAGGCGCGGCATCTGAACAGTTGGCAGGTCGCACACGGCGGCGTGACGATGACGCTGCTCGATGTCGTGATGTCGCTGGCCGGCCGCTCGCTGGACCCGGAGGCGCACGGCGGCGTCACGGTGGAGATGAAGACG
>DATBUE010000392.1:0-7266 GCA_036516375.1 Noviherbaspirillum sp.
TACTGCGCGTACTCCCGGCTAGAGCCGCCACCCGGTTGTTCCAAAGGCGGACATCCGGATAACTGGTGTAGGTCCAGATTGAGTGCATCAACCGTAACTGTTCAGGGGTAAAACGCCGACCGGTAATCCCGAATACATACAACTCGACCCAATCCATGTTCTTCAAGTCGATATGCAGATTCTGGCCGCGGAAAACCACATGGCTACCCGGGAAAAAAGCACCCATCCGGCTTTTTATGGCACCAGTACCTGTTGATGCTTCATCTGCAGGTTGCACTGCATCGCTCATGCTTGCTCCTTGCCCATCTCTTCTGCCAATTCAATTGTCCCGAAGGGAAACTTTTTGTAGCCGAGCGGACGCTGTTCAAGTGCATGGGCAGCCGCGCCCGGCAAGCGCAACAATAGATACAAAGCCTCGCCTTGCTCGGGAGTGAAGCCAAGGTCAATGAATGCCGTCGCTGCCACTCCGGACATTGCGAGAGGATGAGCAGCCCCCTCTTCCATCGACTTCAGATTCACTGCTAACCACGCGAGATGCTGCATGGTGCCTAGGCGGTTCAGAACGCCTAGTGTTTGGAGCACGGGGGTAGCTGTTTCAATTCCTAGTGGATCAAAACCGGGAGCGTGTTCCACTTGCGGCCATACACTTCCAGTGGGATTACCAATGGAAGCAAACCAGGACTTCCAGAGCTGCAAATCGGTGCCACACGCCTCCCAACCTTGCATGGCGAGAAAAACTTCCCTTGCTCCTGAAAACTGGCCGGCACCAACCGCAAGGGCTGCCATGAGACTGGATGCAGCCGTCGACCCACACACGCCGCCGCACATTGCAGCATGGACCGAAGGGTCACGGGGTCCAGGGTTGGCCAAGGCGACTGCCAGTGTCTCCAGCACGTCGGCTTGTTCCTGCGTCGGAGGTTCTTCGCGAAACAGCAGAAAGAGCATTTCGCTCCACCGTGCCTTGCCCAGCATTTCGCCGTACACGTCGAAACCCCGGCAATATGCTGCCTTCGCAGCAAATGGGTTGTTAGCCTCCGGCTCTTCACGCCAAATTCTTGTACGTACCGTTCCCAGGTCTATTTTTTCAGTCATCTTTATCTTCAATTGAAGTCTTACAGTGCCTCTGCCAATACACGCATGCGCACATTCATGGGCGGCACTTCGCCCGGATCGATCAGCACATCAAGCAGAGTCGGTCCGGAGCGAGCGCACAGCTCATCCACGTTCAGTGCTGCCAAGTCGTCGGCGGACCGGATGGTGTGAGCGTGAGCGCCCAATGCGCGCGCCAGAGCCGCGAAATCGGTGGGAGGCAAGTCGCAGCCGATCTCTTCCGCCTTGGCCAGGCGCTGCCCGTGCATGACCATGCCGAGTGCCGAGTCGTTGAGCACGACAAAAATCACGGTCAGCTTCTGTGCGACTGCAACCGAGATCTCCTGGCCGTTCATCAGCATGCTGCCGTCGCCGGTGATGCATACCACCGGCACGTCGGGTGCCGCAGCGGCAGTGCCGACGGCGCCACCGATGGCCCAACCCATCGGTGCGAAATTCATTGTCACGCGCAGCCAGCCGCCGGTTGTCTTGCGCCTGCCCGGGGATGGCGCACGCTGGGGGGCGATGCGTCGCTCCGCGATGCGCCTGTCATGCGGATGCAGGTAATGTGTGGCCCAGGCCACGCTGTTGCCGGTATCGGCGAGAAAGCGTGTGGAAGGCGGGAACATGCAACCGAGTTCGCGCATCAGGCGTTGCGGCTTGATGGGAACGTCATCGCTTTCGTACTTGTCAATATCCGACAGCATGCGCACCGGGTTGTCCGCATGCCAGCTCACTTCGCGCACGACCTTGCGCCGCTCGACCCCGGGACTGATTTCCTCCGCCGCATCCTGCATGCGTGCCACGAGGCGGTTGAAGACGGCGAGTATCCGCCCGCGCACCTGCAGACGCGCCATCGGCGTAAGCGCAAGATGGTCTTCGGATTCGTCGATGTGCACCAGCCGTTCGTTGAGCACGCTGTCACTCCATCCACCGCTGTTCCACTCGCCCATGCTGGTACCGACTGCCAGAATCAGATCGACCGATTCGTCACGCAGCAAGGCCTCGGCAGCGGCGTGGCCGCCGAATCCGAACACGCCGCGGAACAGGGGATGATGCGGGCTGACCAACCCCTTGCCGTCGGGAGTAGTCACGAAGTTCGCGCCTTTCAGCGCGGCGAACTGCAGGATGGGGGCGATCGCATCCCCACTCCCCCCACCGATCAGCAGGACAACCTTGCGTGCTTCGCACAGCAGGCGCCACACTGCTTCGACTTCTCCATCATCGATCAGCGAGGACGGCACGAGCAGCCTGCGCAAGTCGTAGGACGGCGCGGCGACTCCGCTGGAACTGCGGAACACGTCGACCGGAAAGGTCAGATGCACGGGCCCGCGCGGAGGACGCGTGGCGCGCTGCAGTGCCGCGACGAGTTTGGTTTCGAATTGCTTGGGGTGGGAGACCAGCGAGTTGTAGCGCGTACAGTGGCGGAACATGCTGACCACGTCGATGCCGGTGCAGGCCGACTCTTGCAGCGGATGCTTTCCGAATGCGGGAAGCGCAGGCTGGCCGGTGATGGCCAGAAGCGGCACGTTGTTGTCGTAGGCGCCTGCCACGCCGGTGATGAGATTGGTTGCGCCGGGTCCGGATGTGGAGCAGCAGACCCCGAGCTTGCCGCTTTCGCGTGCATAACCGTCGGCCATGAAGGCTGCACCGGCTTCGTGGCGCGCAAGGATATGCCGGACGCCACCGCGCCGGCTGCTCTTTGCAAGAGCGTTATAGAAAGGTTCGATCGCGCCGCCCGGCACTCCGAAGACATACTCGACGCCGATCTGCTCGAGATAGGCCACGAGCAGCTCGGCCATGTCGAGGGTGGGCGCTGACATCGTTTGCGTGTCATCGCGAACGGCCGACTCGTGATCATTTATGCGAGCGCTATGAGTAGGCATGATGGCGGGACTTGTATCGAAAGGTAACGAGGCGCCCTGTGTTTTGGCGCGCGCGGGACGCGGGCAATGGTAACGTGTTTTCTCTCGGCAATGCGGAGCAATTCCACGCAATTCCCCTCTGACAGCATCAAAAGCGACACATGAAACGCACCTTGATTTTTTGATTGGCGCAATTCATGACAAGTGCAATTCGCAGCATCTGAACAGACTGTTACTAAGCGTCGCGTGCAAGCCCTGCAACCGCCGCGACGCGTGCCGCATGAACCGCGTCTGGAATGCGTTCAGGCGTACTTGTCAGCCCCTTGGCTACCGCGCCCGCATCCACCTGACGCGCGGCATCCAGTGCACGCAACAGGTAGTCCGCCTCGGGGAACGCCGCGGTCTCGAACCCGGTGCGACCGCGCCGGTCGCATTCGCTGGCGCGCAGCATGTCGGCAAAGCGGGCCGGCTTGCGAAAGGCGTCGCAACGTTCGAACAGCTTCACCAGCGTGCTCGGTCGCATCTCATACGCGCGTGACACATTGCCGTGCTCGCGCGCGGTCATGACCGCAAGGTCGCGGCACTCATTTGGAATGCGCAGCCGCTTGCATACCGACTCCACCAGCCGCACGCTGCGTGCTTCATGGCCGTGATGTCGCGGCCAATCCTGCGGATCGGTCTGTCCCTTGCCGAGATCGTGAACGAGTGCGGCAAAACGTATAGGCAGCGAATAGCCACGGCCGGCGGCGTAGTCGATCACCATCATCACATGTACGCCGGTGTCGATTTCGGGGTGATGCTTTTCCGGTTGCGGCACGCCCCACAATGCATCGAGTTCGGGCAGGATGCGTGCCAGCGCATCGCAATCACGCAGAACATCGAACATGCGTGAAGGCCGCTGCTCCATCAGCCCACGCGCCAGCTCCTGCCAAACCCGCTCAGGCACCAGCGCGTCAACTTCGCCTGCCTTGACCATCTCACGCATCAATGCATTGGTTTCGGGGGCCACGGTGAATTCGGGCAGGCGGGCAGCAAAGCGCGCCACGCGCAGAATACGCACTGGGTCTTCGGCAAACGCATCGGACACGTGCCGGAAGATGCGTGCCTGCAGATCGTGCTGGCCGCCGAAGGGGTCGATCAACTTGCCGTCTTCGGCACGTGCGATGGCGTTAATGGTCAGGTCGCGTCGGGCAAGATCCTGCTCGAGCGGCACGTCCGGGGCCGCATGGAACACGAAGCCCTTGTAGCCGGGAGCGGTCTTGCGCTCGGTGCGCGCAAGCGCATATTCCTCGTGGGTTTGAGGATGAAGGAAAACGGGGAAGTCCTTGCCAACAGGCCGGAAGCCGAGCGCCGTCATTTCTTCGGCAGTCGCGCCGACCACGACGTGGTCATGATCCTTGACCGGCAGGCCCAGCAAGGCGTCGCGCACTGCCCCGCCGACGACATAGGTTTTCACGGCGGATTCAGTCTGGATAGACGTCGTACTTCTCGATGCGCTCCACCTCGGCCTCGGCCTCGCGTATCCACCGCGCCATGGCAGGATGGGCGATCACCCGCTCCACGTAGGCCTTCAGTTTGGGAGCCAGCCAAACGCCATAGGTACGAAACCGCATGATCACGGGCGCATAGTAAGCGTCCGCAATCGAGAAATCCCCGAACAGGAAATCGTTGGCACCGCGCCGCTCCAGGCATTCATCCCAGATCTCGCAGATGCGCGCGATGTCGCCCTGCGCCTCCGGTGTGCGTCCCTTGCCGGGGAAGCTGGCGCGGATGTTCATCCACATCGCCGTGCGCAGGTTGGTGAAGCCTGCATGCATTTCTGCGCAGATTGCACGTGCATGGGCGCGCGCGGCGACGTCGCTCGGCCAGAGATGCTTGTCCGGAAACTGCTCGGCCAGATATTCGCAAATGGCCAGCGAATCCCAGACCTTGATGTCGCCCGCAAGCAGGACTGGAATGCGTCCGCTCTCCGAATACATGCCAATGCGCGAGGACGTGTCCGGCTGGCCGAGAGCGATACGCACTTCCTCGAACGGAATACCGAACGCGGTGAGCACGATCCAGGGCCGCATCGACCAGGAAGAATAGTTTTTGTTGCCGATAACGAGCTTGAGGCCCGCATTCTTTGCAGTCTGCAGGGTCTGGTTCAATGCAGGGTCGAGTTCGGTATCTTGCATGGCATTCCGGCAGTGTTGTGGTTATCCGCTGCGACGCCGCTGTCTCGACAAGATGCAGACGCTATCGATACAGGCGCCAGGCGGTGCTCGCCGAGCATATATAACTTTTGAACAATTTAGCAAGCTTATAAAACCCGCCCACTGGCATCGCATACCAACTAGCGGTGGCTTTTCACCCTCACTTCATGGCAGCTCGGTTGGGACGAAACTTGTGGGCGCAACCATTCCCAGCCTGGCTTTCAACGACTGCGGCTTGCCTTCGAACAGGGCCGCGTAGTAGGTCGCGTTGGAAAGCACCTTCTTCACGTAGTCTCGCGTTTCGGAGAATGGAATCGATTCGGCAAAGATCGCACCCTCCACCACTCCGTTCAACGTAGACCGCCATGCACGCGGACGGCGCGGACCAGCGTTATAAGCGGCCGTGGCCATCGCCTGCGAGCCGTCCAGATCCTGCAGCACCATGTTCAGGTAATTCGTGCCCAGCATCAGGTTCACTTCGAGATCGTTGACGCGCTGCGGGCTGAAGTCCTCGAGGCCGATCTTGCGCGCAACGTAAAGGGCAGTACCCGGCATCAATTGCATCAAGCCAGATGCTCCGACGTGCGAGCGGGCGTTCATCACAAAACGCGACTCCTGGCGGATCAAGCCGTACACCCAGGCCATGTCGATCCCCAGTTTGGAGGTCGTGGCCGCCATCACCTCCTTGAACGGGGTCGGAAAACGCTGGGTGAAATCGAACTCATTGCGGGTGCGCTCGGAAGTGCTGACCATGCGATCGAGCACCTCCAGTTGACGTGCGTACTCGGCGGCGGCGAGATGTTCACGCTCGTTCATGCCGCGCAATTCCCAATTCCACTCGCGCACGCCCTCGAAACGCAAATTCATCTCGAAAAATTTCATCGCGCGCTTGAAGCCTTCGTTCTGTGCCATCGGCGCCAGCTCTTCGGGCGTAGGGGCTGCGGCACGCGGCGGCACAGTTATCGGCCGGCCCAGCTCTTCCAGCGCCAGCTTGCCGTAGAAGCTGTTCTGCTGTGCGATCGATTCGAACAGCGTGCGTGCTAGTTCGCTCTTCCCCTGCACTGCATAGGCCCGGCCCAACCAGTAGATCCAGGTCGAATCAGCGCGCAAGGGTGCCGGCATGGCCGTGATCGTGTCGTGCACCATGTTCCAGTCGCCGGCTCGCAAGGCAATGCGCGCCTTCCACTGGTAGGCATCGTTCGAGAGTGCAGCACCACCGGTGCGACGCCAGTACTGAATCGCTTCAGGCACGAGCTTGTAGGAGGATTGCAAGGCGATTTGTGCCCAGGCCTGAGCCTGCTGCTCGGGAGTAAGGGCGCGAGCGTGCCTGTTCAAGGCCTCGGCCGCCTCTGCTGGATCGGAACGCGCGGCACGGCCAAGCGCAAGCACAAACAGCTCGCGCGAACTACGCGTGGTGTCGGGGCCCCGCTTGACCAGGGTCGCGGGTTTGTCGAAGGCTTGGACAAGCGTAGCCTCCCCCACGCCAGTGGCGCCGGACAAGCGACGCAGTACCGGGGCTTGGCCGGCTTCTGCCGCCAGCCGTGCTTGTGCCCAAGCGTCATCGGCATTGAACTGCCCCTTGTGCACCAGCGCAGTGATCAAGGCCGTGCACCCTTCGCCATAGCTGGCGGGCGCAACCAGCAGGCTGCGCGCCTCGCCGGCCACCGCCTGCCCTTGCTCGGCGCGCGACAACAGCGCATAGCAGCGCACCTGCGTGTCGTCATTCAGCACGAACTGCGGGTATTGCTCGTCGAAGACCTTCCAGTTGCGCGTGCGGCCCAGTTCCAGCAGCCAGTCGTTGCGCAGGCGGTCGGCAATCGCATTGCCGTGGAAGCGTTTCAGGTAATCGCGGATCTCCGCCTCCGGCGCCAGATGCAGGCGCGGACGCAAGCGGTAGTACTGCACATAGGATGGGATGGGGTAATCGCTCAGGCGCTCGGCCAGTTCAGCGGCCCGGCTGGCGTTGCCGCTACGCGAAGCATCGCGCAGGGAAAGAAAGAGTCGATCGTCGTCGCTGGTCTTGTCGCTGCGCGCGCTGGCAAACGCCACGGGTTGCAGAATCACGACGACGGCGGCAAGCGCCCAAACTGCCGCCCGGTTCAAGGAAAACTTCAAGA
>DATBUE010000393.1:0-1978 GCA_036516375.1 Noviherbaspirillum sp.
CAGGCCCTTGTCGCGCATCTCGGACAGGATGAAGTTGGTCGTGCCGTTGATGATGCCGGCCAGCCATTCGATGCGGTTCGCAGTCAGGCCCTCGCGCAGCGCCTTGATGATCGGAATACCGCCCGCGACCGCCGCTTCGAACGCAACCATCACGCCCTTTTCCTGCGCAGCCTTGAAGATTTCATTGCCATGCGTGGCCAGCAGCGCCTTGTTGGCTGTGACCACGTGCTTGCCGTTAGCAATGGCCTTCAGCACCAGTTCCTTGGCGATGCCGTAGCCGCCGATCAGTTCGATCACGATATCGATTTCGGGATTGGTGACCACGAGGTTCGCATCTGCAACCACTTCGCAGGCGCCGCCGGTCAACTCCTTCGCACGTGCGACATTCAGGTCGGCCACCATCGCAATTTCGATGTTGCGCCCAGCGCGGCGTGCAATCTCTTCCTGATTGCGGCGCAAGACATTGAACGTGCCGGACCCGACGGTGCCGATCCCGAGTAGACCTACTTTGATGGGTTTCATAACAGAGGCTGGTGACAGAAAAAGGAAAAGCGGCGCCGCGACGGGCGCCACGCAGATTCAGGCTGCGACCGCGAAGCGGCGGCGATAACCGTCAAGGAAACGGGCGATGCGGCCGATGGCTTCGGTCAGGTCATCCGAGTTGGGCAGGAAGACGATACGGAAATGGTCGGGCGCGATCCAGTTGAAACCGCTGCCCTGCACGATCAGCACTTTCTCTTCCGCCAGCAGCTCATAGGCGAATTGCTGATCGTCCTGGATCGGATACAGCTTCGGATCCAGCCGCGGGAACATGTACAACGCCGCCTTCGGCTTCACGCAGCTCACGCCGGGAATGTCAGTCAGCAGCTGGTGCGCCAGGTCGCGCTGACGCGCCAGGCGCCCTCCGGGGCCGACCAGGTCGTTGATGCTCTGGTAGCCGCCCAATGCGGTCTGGATCGCGAACTGTCCCGGCGTATTCGCGCACAGGCGCATCGAAGCCAGCATGTTCAAGCCCTCGATGTAGTCCTTCGCGTGGCGCTTCTCGCCGGACACCACCATCCACCCGGCACGGTAGCCGCAGGACCGGTAGTTCTTCGACAGGCCGTTCAGCGTCACGAACAGCACGTCGTCGGCCAGCGAAGCAATCGAAGTATGGGTGACGCCGTCGTACAGGGTCTTGTCGTAGATTTCGTCAGCAAAGACGATCAACTGGTGCTGGCGCGCGACCTCGACGATCTGCTCCAGCACTTCGACCGGATACAGGGCTCCCGTCGGGTTGTTCGGATTGATGACGACGATGGCGCGCGTGTTCGGCGTGACCTTCTTCTTGATGTCGTCGATGTCGGGCAGCCAGCCGGATTGCTCGTCGCACACGTAGTGCACCGGTTTGCCGCCGGATAGACTCACCGCCGCCGTCCACAGCGGATAGTCTGGCGCCGGCACCAGCACTTCATCGCCGCTGTTGAGCAAGGCATTCATGCCCATCACGATCAATTCGGAAGCACCGTTGCCGAGGTACACGTCCTCGATGGTGACGCCTTCGATTTTCTTTTCCTGCGTGTAGTGCATGACCGCCTTGCGCGGCGCGAACATGCCTTTCGAATCCGTATAGCCCGCCGCGTTGCCCATGTTGAGGATCATGTCCTGCACGATCTCGTCGGGCGGATTGATGCCAAACACCGCAATGTTGCCGATGTTGAGCTTCATGATCTTGTGCCCCTCTTCCTCCATCTGCTTGGCTTTTTCGAGGACGGGCCCGCGGATGTCGTAACAGACATCGGCCAGCTTCTTGGATTTCTGAATCGGTCGCACGCTTGATCCTTGCTCGGTGGCGGAGTGATGCACCGGCACATCGGCCGGGCGGCAGCTTTGCTTACTGCCTTGAATTAAAAGCAAAATCGGCGGCAATGCTGCGCTGCCAAAAGAGGCATTTTGCCCAAAGCAACCGGTTTAATCAACGGATGGGCTCCGAGCAGGG
>DATBUE010000394.1:0-2548 GCA_036516375.1 Noviherbaspirillum sp.
TACAAGAATCGGATAGAAGGCGCCGCCAAGCAGGGCGAGCGGGCAAATAACCGCAAAGCTCTGGTGGTCAAGGCGAAGTGGCGTAGATCCGGCGGTTGTGCAGTGAAGGAGTGCGTTCTTACCTGGGGATATCTCGCCTTATGCCTGAAAGGGCGACGGAAAAAAATCCGGAGCGAGAAGTCAGCAGAGGCTGTAGTAGCTGAATTTTTTTAGCGAAGGGCCGAACGAGCAGGAGTGTCCGACAACTTATCGATGAATCATGCACGGCATCAGATGCCCGCATCAGCGGGGCGGGGCGGGTCGCGGCAAGGCGAGGTGAAGCCTCGTCCAAAGCGATCAGCGATGAAACACGATTCCCGCGACAAGAACTGGAAGACACAGGGCGGGACTTGCTCACGCAAGCACTCGCGAGGGAAAACATGCAACGCGCGTGGAGACGCGTGAAGGCGAACAAGGGAGCCGCAGGCGTCGACGGTGTGGCCATTGCACAGACAGGACAACGCCTGAAGCACGCTTGGCCGACCATCCGGCAGCAACTGATGCAGGCACGTACCGGCCCATGCCGGTGCGGCGCGTCGGCATTCCAAAGCCGGATGGAAGCGAACGTGAACTGGGGATACCCACCGTGACCGACCGTTTGATTCAGCAGGCATTATTGCAGGTGCTGCAACCGCTGATCGACCCCACCTTCAGTAAACACAGCCACGGGTTTCGTCCTGGCCGGCGTGCGTGTGATGCCGTGCTTTCAGCACAGCAGTATGTGCAGGAAGGCTACCGCATCGTAGTTGACGTCGATCTGTCGAAGTTCCTTGATCGGGTCAACCACGACATTCTGATCGACCGTCTGAGGAAACGCGTGAACGATGCTGGAGTCATCCGGCTGGTGCGCGCCTACCTGAACGCGGGGATCATGGATGGCGGCGTGGTGGTCGAGCGAGGCGAAGGGACGCCGCAAGGCGGACCACTTTCCCCGCTGCTGGCCAATGTGCTTCTCGACGAGATGGATCGGATGCTGGAACGACGAGGGCACCGCTTTGCCCGTTATGTCGATGACTGCAACGTGTACGTGCGCAGCCAGAAGGCAGGCGAGCGGGTGATGGCCCTGCTTAAGCGGCAGTACGACAAGCTGCACTTGAAGATTAACGAATCGAAAAGTGCGGTGACCGGGGCGTTGGGCCGAAAGTTTCTGGGCTATGAACTATGGTTGTCCCGGAAAACGGAGGTGAAACGTGCGGTGTCGAAGAAGGCGCTGGAGACGTTCCGGCAAAAGATCAGGCAGCTGACCCGGCGGTCAGGTGGACGCAGCATTAAGCCGGGGCGCTGCGCTGGCGCCACCAAGGCCGCGCGTGATAGCTTGTCGGAGTTGTGAGCCACGCCAAACGAGAAGAAAAATGGACCACCTCCTCGATCCTGTCTTCTGGGAGACCGCCAGTTATGTGGTGACGGTATTCGGTCTTCCCTTCGCCATATTTCTGTTCCTGTACGAGCAACGCAAGGAGCGCGACAACGAGGACGAAGAGGCGTACCAGATGCTGCAGAACGCCTACAACGAATTCCTCGAAATCGTGCTGGCCAACCCCGACCTGCAACTGCGCAGCACGACCGCCCGGCTGGACATGAGCGATGAGCAGCGCGAGCGCACGCTGATCATCTTCGAGATGCTGATTTCCCTGTTCGAGCGCGCCTACATCGTCTCGTATGACGAGGACCTGAAAGGCGTGGCGCAGCGGCGCTGGAACTCGTGGGACGACTACATGCGCGAATGGTGCCGGCGCGACGACTTCTATTACCTGCTGCCGCAACTCTTGCGCGGGGAGGACCCGGACTTCGCTGCCTATATCCGGCGCGTGGCCGATGACGAGCGAGGCCAGATCCTGACCATGCCCTGAGTCGGACGGCTGCAGTGCAGCTTCACGGGCATCGGCGATAATGGCGGACTCTATGAAAGCTCCCGCCATGCCCGCCTCCTTTGCTCCTCTCAAAAACGACACCTTCTTGCGCGCGCTGCTGCGCCAGCCCACCGATTACACGCCTCTGTGGCTGATGCGCCAGGCCGGGCGCTACCTGCCGGAATACTGCGCCACCCGCAAGCGTGCCGGTTCCTTCCTCGGCTTGGCCAAGAACCCTGATTACGCAACGGAAGTCACGTTGCAGCCGCTGGAGCGCTATGCGCTCGATGCCGCGATCCTGTTCTCCGACATCCTCACCGTGCCCGACGCCATGGGCTTGGGACTGTACTTTGCCGACGGCGAGGGCCCCAAGTTCGAACGCCCTTTGCGCGATGAGAAAGCGGTGCTGGCGCTGAAGACGCCGGAACCCGGCAGCCTGCAGTACGTGTTCGACGCCGTCACCCAGATCCGCACCGAGCTCAACGGGCGCGTGCCCCTGATCGGGTTTTCCGGCAGTCCCTGGACGCTGGCCTGTTACATGGTCGAGGGTGGGGGCTCCAGCGACTTCCGCCACGTCAAGGCGATGCTGTATGACCGCCCCGACCTGATGCAGCACATTCTCAAGACCAATGCGGTCGCGGTGACCAGCTACCTGAACG
>DATBUE010000395.1:0-4664 GCA_036516375.1 Noviherbaspirillum sp.
GACCGCAAACGCAGCGCTTTCCACCCGTTCTTGATATGAGACAACTCTTTCTTGCGGGCGGACGCGTAGCCTCTACGCCAACCCTTCCCGCATAGCCCCTTTCTATCGATCCCTTCAGGATCGATCATTAGCACTCTCAAATCGAGAGTGCTAATATTCATGTCGACGTGGCCAACTGGATCCTGTTGATTCGGATTGGTCAGGGAAGCAAGGAGAACTACGATGGAAGCATCAGAAAACGCATTGGTTCCTGTCGGAGCGCAGGCGCTGACGCTTGGCTTTTCCGGCAGCCTCGGCAATATCGATGCCTATATTTCGGCCGTGAACCGTATTCCGATGCTCACGGCGGAAGAAGAAGGAAGCCTCGCGCGTCGCCTGCGTGACAAGAACGACCTCGCTGCGGCCCAGAAGCTGGTGCTGTCGCACCTGCGTTTGGTAGTGTCGATTGCCCGCGGTTATCTCGGCTACGGCTTGCCGCACGCCGACCTGATCCAGGAAGGCAATGTCGGCCTGATGAAGGCGGTCAAGCGCTTCGACCCGGATCAGGGCGTGCGCCTTGTCTCGTATGCGATGCACTGGATTAAGGCCGAAATCCACGAATATATTTTGAAGAACTGGCGGCTGGTGAAGATCGCCACGACCAAGGCGCAGCGTAAGCTGTTCTTCAACCTGCGTAGTCACAAGGAAGGGCTGGATGCGATGACGCCAGCCCAGGTCGACGATCTGGCGAAGTCGCTCAACGTCAAGCGCGAGGAAGTGATCGAGATGGAAACCCGGATGTCGGGTCACGACGTCGCCCTCGAAGCGCAAACCGACGATGAGGATGACAAGTTCGCTCCGATCGCCTATCTGGCGTCCGACAGCGGCGAACCGACCCGCACGCTGGAAGCGCGCCAGTTCGACCGCATGCAGTCGGAAGGACTGGAGCAGGCGCTGGGCAAGCTCGATCCGCGTTCGCGCCGCATTGTTGAGGCACGCTGGCTGGCCAATGACGATGGCTCGGGTGCCACGCTGCACGAACTGGCGGACGAATTCGGAGTTTCCGCCGAGCGCATTCGCCAGATCGAAAGCGCGGCCCTGAAGAAGATGAAGGGCACGCTGGCCGCGTACGCCTGAAGCCCAGAAAATCCGGACATAAAAAAGCGCTCCTTGTGAGCGCTTTTTTCTTTTCAGCCTCTGCTCTTCAGGACAGAAGCAGCTTCAGGTCATGTGCGATGGGCTCGGCGCCCTGCCCGTGCCGCACGAACAGTCGAATGCGTCCCTCGGGGTCGAATACATAGCTGCCTGCGGTATGGTCAACCGTATAGCTGCCCGGCTCCTTACCCGGTACTTTCTGGTAGAAGGCCTTGAATTCCTTGACTACCGCTTCGGTCTGGGCAACATTGCCGACCAAGCCGAGGAAGCTAGGGTGAAACGCCGGCACGTACTGGGACAGGATTTGCGGCGTATCCCGTTCCGGGTCGACGCTAATGAACAAGACTTGCACACGCTCGGCATCCGGACCCAGTTGCTGCATCACGCTTGCCATTTCCGACAAGGTCGTCGGGCATACGTCGGGACAGTGGGTGAATCCGAAGAACACGAGCACTGCCTTGCCGCGGAAATCGGCAAGGGTACGCATCTTTCCGTTATGGTCAGGCAGCGCGAAATCGCGCGCGTACTGCAGGCCGGTAAGGTCAGTGTTCTTGAACTCCGGCTGCGCGCTGGCTCCGAGGCGATCGCAAGCACCAAGCAGGAGGCTTGAGGCTAACAAGGCGGCCAGGCCGATACGGCGGAAAGGCATGTCAAATCTTCAGATAGTGATCGGCCAACAGCGCGATGAACAGCAGCGACAGATAGACGATCGAATAGGCAAAAGTCTTGCGGGCGATGAGATCGGTGTAATGGCGCCATACCTGCCACGCATGCCAGAGAAAGATGGCGCCGAGCACCAGCGCGCTGACCAGATAGATCAGGCCGCTCATGCGTACCGCAAAGGGCAGCAAGGTGGTTGCAACCAGGGCGATGGTGTACAGCCAGATATGGAATTGCGTGAATTTCAGGCCATGAGTGATCGGCAACATCGGCAGGCCGGACTTGGCGTAGTCATCACGCCGGTAGAGTGCCAGTGCCCAGAAATGCGGCGGCGTCCAGACAAAGATGATCAGGACCAGGATCCAGGCCTGCATCGGCACGTCGTTGGCCACCGCGGCCCACCCTAAGGCGGGCGGCATGGCTCCCGAAAGCCCGCCGATGACAATGTTTTGCGGCGTCATCGGCTTGAGCAGCATCGTGTAGACCACCGCATAGCCAACAAACGTGGCGAAGGTCAGCCACATCGTCAGCGGATTGACGAAGTTGAACAACACCCACATGCCGGCCCCACCAATGACACCGGAAAATACCAGCGTCTGCGACGCCGTGATTTCCCCGCGCGCCAACGGTCTGCGTGCGGTACGGGCCATGCGTGAATCGATCTCGCGTTCGACCAGGCAATTCACGGCGAACGCCGCGCCGGCCAGCAACCAGATCCCGATGGTCGCCGCAAGGACGACCTCCCACTTGGGCAGGCCAGGGCTGGCCAGGAACATGCCGATGACGGCACAGAACACGGCGAGCTGGGTGACGCGCGGTTTGGTCAAGGCCCAGTATTGGGCGATACGGCTGGAATGAGCGGTCAGAGTGGTCACGGCAGGTCTCTTGGGCTCAGGCGGGCGAAAGGCGCGCTGCGCGCTGGTCCGGCACCGGCTCTGCGGAGGAAAGAACGCGGTAGTTTAGCATGGTGAGTACGACGACGAGGAAGGCCGCACCGCCATTGTGGATCACGGCCAGTGCCAGTGGCCACCTCAGGAAAATCGTCGCCACTCCGGTCAGGAATTGCAAACCTATTGCGAGGAGCAACAGATTGCCGAGCCGTCGCAGCGCGTCGATACGGCGCACGCGCAAAGTGAGCAGGACCACCAGCCCCACCACGATCAGGGCGAATAGCCGATGCGTCCAATGGATGGCGATCAGCGCCGGGAAAGGCAGGAAATCGCCGCTGCGGGTCTTGCCGAGCTCGCGCCACAGGGAGAATCCATGTTCGAAGTCCATGTCCGGAACAAGCTGGCCATTGCACAAGGGGTAATCGAGGCAAGCCAGCGCCGCGTAATTGGTGCTGACCCAGCCACCCAGCGCAATCTGAATGAACAAGACTATCAAGGCGACCGCGGCAAGCGGCCGCAATGATCCGAGCGCCGGCACGGCGGCGTAGCCGTTTTGGCGCGCGCCTTGCCAGACCAGCGCCGAAAGCAATCCCATGCCGAGCAGCAGATGGACGGTCACAATTACCGGCTGCAGCTTAAACGTGACGGTCCAGGCTCCGAAGGCGCCCTGCAGGCATACGAAGAACAGCAGGAAGGCCGGATAGCCGGGAGAAAAGCGCCGGTCCTGGCGCTGCGATTTGAGCCAGCCGCGCCAAGCAATGATCATCATCGCGATGATCAGCACGCCCACACCCATTGCGAAGTAGCGGTGGATCATCTCGATCCAGGCCTTCATCACTGTCACCGGGCCATCCGGCATGGCTGCCTCGGCGGCGCGGATATGCTCCAAGGCCTGCAACGGATTGGCATGGCCGTAGCAACCAGGCCAGTCCGGACAGCCCAGGCCGGAGTCGGTCAAGCGGGTGAAGGCGCCAAACATGATCAGGTCGAAAGTCAGGAAGGCTGTGACCCAGACCAGCTTCCGGTACTTGTTGCTGTCACGCGCAGTCCAGACCACGAGGATCGGGATCAGCGCGGCCAGCAGGCCCTTGAGTGCAAGTTGTACCAGCATTGCCTAGCCTATCCTCGAAGCCTTCAACAGGCGCGACAAGTCCCGCTTGATGCGATTCGGGTCGGCATCCTTGGGAAAGCGCATCATCAGATTGCCGAGCGGGTCGATCATGTAGATATGGTTGCTTGGGACGCCTCCCTGCTCGGTCGGCAACCAGGCGCGCAACGCGGCCGGATCGACACGCAGCAGGTGGGTGCCGTCATACTCGCGCATCAGCAAGGTCTCGACCGGCTCCTTGTCCGTGATCAGCCAGACCCGCTCGATCCTATCCATATCCTTGCCCTGAGCTAGGCGCAACTGCCGCATGTCGTGCAGACGCTTGTTGCAGGCAGCATCACACTCTGCGGGGGCAACCTGCAGCATGATCCATTTGCCGCGGTACTGCTCCAGGCTCGTAGCAGAGCCATCCATCTTCTTGGCATGCAGCTCGGGAATGGGGTGCTGCCGCGGATCGATCAAGGTGCCGTAATTGGTGCGTTGTTCCGGTTTGATCACGTAATAGGTGAAATAGGAGGCAAACAACGGCGATGCACAAATAGCGATCACCACAAACAGCTTCCAGCGGCCCCGCTGCTGGCGTTGCTTAACTTCGCTGTTCGTCGGTAGGCTTTGTTCCACGGTTTAGTCCTGTAACGATGAAGAATACAAAGGCGGCCGCGGCCAGCCCGTACCACTGAAATGCATATCCCCGATGCTGGTCCACGCCGCTTGACGGACGCGGCCAATCGCGCACCAAGCGGTCGTCACCCTCACCCAGTTGTTCGATCACGAAGGCGTGCATTTGCCATCCACCAGCTTCTTCGAAGTCTGCGATACCTGCATTCTGGACAATGGCACCGGGGCGCAAGGGCTCAGGCGTCCCCAACTCC
>DATBUE010000396.1:0-1816 GCA_036516375.1 Noviherbaspirillum sp.
CACGCTTTCCAGGCGTGCGACTTAAACCACTCATCCACCTCTCCTGGATTCGGGTCGCTTTCGCGAAGCCGCTGATTATAGCAGCATCTGTCCAATTGCCAATGCGTCCAGGCACCGCCCTCTTGCGCAAGCACAAATGAAAAAGCCGGCGCAGTATTCACCGCGCCGGCTTTTCCCGTCTGCTCGCTTGTTTCTTACTGCGCCTGCTTCAACTGCGCCAGGATCGCGGGATTTTCCAACGTCGAGACGTCCTGGGTGATCTGCTCGCCCTTGGCGAGCACACGCAAGAGGCGGCGCATAATCTTGCCGGAGCGTGTCTTAGGCAAGTTGTCGCCAAAACGGATTTCCTTGGGCTTGGCGATCGGGCCGATTTCCTTGCCGACCCAATCGCGCAATTCCTTGGCGATCTGCTTGGCTTCGTCGCCCGTGGGCCGCGGGCGCTTGAGCACGACGAAGGCGCAGATCGATTCGCCGGTAGTTTCATCCGGCTTGCCGACGACCGCAGCCTCGGCCACGATCGGGTTGGCAACCAGGGCGGACTCGATTTCCATCGTGCCCATGCGATGTCCGGAGACATTGAGCACATCGTCGATGCGTCCGGTAATCGTGAAATAACCGGTCTGCTCGTTGCGCACCGCGCCGTCGCCCGCAAGGTAGGTCTTGCCACCCAGCTCGGACGGGAAGTAGCTCTTCTTGAAGCGCTCCGGATCGTTCCAGATCGTGCGGATCATCGACGGCCACGGGCGTTTGATGACGAGAATGCCGCCCTGTCCGTTCGGCAAGTCCTGGCCGGTTTCGTCGACGACGGCGGTCATGATGCCGGGCAGCGGCAAAGTACAGGAACCGGGAACCATCGGCGTTGCACCCGGCAGCGGCGTGATCATGTGGCCGCCGGTCTCTGTCTGCCAGAAGGTGTCGACCACCGGGCATTGCTCGCGTCCGACATTCTTGTAGTACCACATCCAGGCTTCCGGATTGATCGGCTCGCCGACCGAGCCGAACAGGCGCAGCGATGACAAATCGTATCTGGACGGATGCACATTCGGATCGGCGTCGCATGCCTTGATCAGCGAACGGATTGCGGTTGGCGCCGTATAGAAGATCGTGGTCTTGTGCTTCTGGATCATGTCCCAGAAACGGCCCGCATTCGGATAGGTCGGCACGCCTTCGAACACGATTTGCGTGGCGCCGACAGCCAGTGGACCGTAGGCCACATAGGTATGGCCGGTAACCCAGCCGATGTCCGCCGTGCACCAGAACACGTCAGAGGGCTTGATGTCGAAGGTCCACTTCATCGTCAACGCTGCCCACAACAGGTAGCCGCCGGAAGCATGTTGCACACCCTTGGGCTTGCCGGTGGAACCAGAGGTATAGAGGATGAACAGCGGGTGCTCGGCCTCGACCCACTCCGGCTCGCAAGCCCTGGACTGGCTGGCGACGACGTCGTGCAGCCAGAGGTCGCGTCCCTCTGCCACTTTGATGTTGCCACCGGTACGGCGGTAGATCAGGACGTGCTTCAGGGTGTCGCAACCGCCCAGTGCAATCGCTTCGTCGACGATGCCCTTGAGCGGCAGCTTCTTCCCGCCGCGCACCTGTTCGTCGGCGGTAATGACGGCGACCGCGCCGGCATCGATGATGCGTTCCTGCAGCGATTTCGCGGAGAAGCCGCCGAACACAACGGAGTGGGTCGCGCCGATGCGGGCGCAGGCTTGCATCGCGCACACGCCTTCGACCGACATCGGCATGTAGATGACGACGCGGTCGCCCTTCTTGATGCCGAGCGATTTCAGGCCGTTGGCATATTGGCAGACCTTCG
>DATBUE010000397.1:0-10639 GCA_036516375.1 Noviherbaspirillum sp.
GTAAGGAGCAGGCGCGGACCGGGCAGGATGCCACGCGCCTCTCGCAGCGTCGCCAACTGGGCGCCGGTGGTGGCGGCATGGGAGGCATCGGCGATGACCAAGTCATAGCCGCCGCTGGCGGCATCGCGCAGGGCCGCTGCGGGCACCTCGGTTTCGGCAAGGCCTTCGGCATGCAGGCCCAGTTCGGCGAGATGCCGGCACAGTGCAGCGCGCGCGGCGCCGTCCTGATCGATCACCAGCACGCGCCAGCCGTGCAGATGGGCAGGCACGGACCCGGCCATCGTCGCGGCCGGCGCGGCTGGCTGCAGGCGCACCGTGAAGCTGAAGGTCGAGCCCAGGGCCGGCGCGCTCTCCAGCGTGATCGTGCCGTCCATGAGTTCCACCAGGCGCTTGCTGATGGCCAGGCCAAGCCCGGTGCCGCCGTACTTGCGCGTGATGGATTCGTCGGCTTGGGTAAAGGCCTGGAACAGGCGTGCCTGCTGCTCGCTGGTCATGCCTATGCCGCTGTCCTCGATGTCGAAGCGCAGCACCAATGCATGCGCATCCTGTCGCACCAGCATGCAGCGCAGCACCACGTGCCCCTGCTCGGTGAACTTGACCGCATTGCCGACCAGGTTGATCAAGACCTGGCCCAGCCGCAGCGGATCGCCGCGCAGCCGCGCCGGCACGTCCGCTCCGATGTCGACCATGTAGTGCAAGTGCTTCTCGGCGGCGCGCTGGGCGGTCACGGTGCGCACGTTGCCCAGCACTTCGTGCAGCGAGAAGTCGGACTTTTCCAGCACCAGCTTGCCGGCTTCGATCTTGGAAAAGTCGAGGATGTCGTCGATCACGCGCAACAGCGAGCTGCCGGCGCGGTGGATCTTTTCCATGTAGTCGCGCTGCTTGCCGTTCAGCCCGCTCTGCAATGCCAGCCAGGCCATGCCGATCACCGCATTCATCGGCGTGCGGATCTCATGGCTCATATTGGCGAGGAAGGCCGACTTCATGCGCGAGGCTTCCTCGGCCACGTCCTTGGCCTGCTTGAGTGCGCGTTCGTGGCTGCGCAATTCGGCATTGCTGTGCATGAGGGCCTGGGTGCGTTCGGCCACGCGCTGCTCCAGCATGCGTTCCGAGCGCTTCAGGTTTTCCACCAGTTGCAATTGCGTGGCTTCCTTTTCGCGCCGGATCTGGTTGAAGCGGTCGGCCAGCGCCAGCGAGAACAGCAGCATTTCCATGGCCGAGCCGATCTGCATGCCGTAGGCGGTGATGAACAGCGGCACGCCGGGCATGCCGAAGCCGCGTGCGGCGGTGCACAGCGCGGCCACCATCAGGCAGGCGAAGGCGATGACGAAGATGCCCGCGCTGCGCTGGCCCCGGCGCGCGCAGGCGATGGCGATCACCAGTGCCAGCAGCATGTTGGCCGAATCGATCACGATGCCGACCGGCAGCATCACCTTGAACGACCAGACGAAGCCGAAGATCTGCACAGCGTTGATGCCGATGAAAATGCGCGCGACGCGGTCCAGCAAAGGCACCGTGCTCGCGGTGGCCAGCAACTGGCGCTGGAACATCAGCATCGTCATGCCGTTGAGTGCGAACGAGACCATCGCCGAAATGATGATCCAGTGTCCGCTGTTGGGCCACAGGTACTGCACGCCCATGCCCGAGTAGGCCAGCAGGGACAGGATGCTGGTGAGGGCGAACAGCACGTAGAAGAAGTAGGTGCGGTCGCGCAGCGAAATGAACAGCAGCAGGTTGAACAGCGCCAGCGACAGCACGGCGCCGAAATACACCGCCTGACCGATGTATTCCTCCAGGCTCTTGCGTTCGAAAGCCTGCGGGGTCCACAGGCGCACCGGAATGTCGGTGGCGGCATCGGTGCGCACGCGCAGGTACAGCGTAGTCGTGCTCTGGGCGGGGAAGGTGAGCGGGAACACGAAGTTGCGGTGTTCGCTGGGCCGTTCCGCAAACGGACGCATCAGGCCGGTGCCGATGCGCGTGAAATCCTCGCCGTGCGGCACGTACAGGTCCACGTAATGCAGATGCGGATAGGCCACTTCCAGCCGGCGTTCCAGGTTGTGGCGGCTGGAATTGCGGATCGTCACGCGCAGCCACCACGCCGAGGAACCGAGGCCGTAGTTCAGGGATTCTCTTGCCTGTGACGCGGCGAAGCGATGCGCGAAAGGCCCGGTCACGTGTTCGATGTCCCAGTCGCCTTCCTTGTCTTCCAGGATGTCCAGGTGCGGAGTCAGGTCGGCTGCCGCGCGTTCCCGCCGCTCCTCGTTGAGCACGAATTCGCCTGCTGCGGCCGCAGCGGCAAGCAGCATGCCGGCCAGGAGCAGGAGCAGGCGAGAGACGAAACAGCGGTGAGGGCGCATGGACGAAAGCGGGTGTCGCGGCGGGGGAAGGGGAAATCTAACACGCGTTGATAAAACTCAAGCTCGTTTGTTGTCAGAATGCTAGTGAAATCTACCGACTGTCACACCGCTGCAACCGATGAGACAAGGTAAATGCCTAGAGCGGATTCGCCCTGACCGGCTCAGTCGAGGCCGAGGCGGATTGCCTGCGGAACAAGGCGCGGCGACGCGACATGGCGGGTGCCATGGCAAGGAGCCGCAACGCAGTGCCGTGGGCAAGCCGGCCGGCATCGGCGAGCTGGTCAGGGCGAATCCGCTCTAGACAAAGCCCGGCCGGTTTCGACCGAAAGTCGCTCAAGTCCGAGCGCGGCACCGCCGTAAACGGAGGTACGGCAGAAAAACATTCGCAAGACCGGGAGAGCGCCGTCTGGCGGGAATCGAAGGGCAGGGAGGGGCAATGAGCATCAGCGTCACGTTCAACAGCACGCATCGCGTGCTCCTGGCGTCGGAATTCTTCCTTGCGCGGCGCCCGGTGGTGGACCGGAACCTGGACCTGGTTGCCCACGAATTGCTGTTTTTCGCGCCCCAGACGGGTTCTACCGCGCGCCCGGACGAGCAGACCGCGGCGGCGCCCGTGATTGCCGATGTATGCACGCACGGCCTGGTGCGCGTGCTCGGCGACCGTCTCGGCATTCTGTACATCGACCACGCGGCCCTGATGAGCGACATCTTCGGCATGCTGCCGGCCGACCGGATCGTGTTCGAACTGCCGGCGCGCGGCGCGCTCGCACCGGCCGCCGCCGAGCGGCTCGCGGCCTTGTGTGACGCCGGCTTTCGCTTTGCCGCCGTCGATACCGGCGACGAGGTCGCGCTGCGCGCCTTGCTGCCTTGGGTACAGGGCGTACGCTTGGATGTGAGCGAGAGCGACCCGGCCAAGCTCGCGCCAGCCTGCACCAGCCTGAAGGCGGCGAACAAGCTGCTGCTGGCCGAGCGCGTGGATACGCCGCAAGCCTTCGATGCGTGTCGCGCCCTCGGTTTCGATTTTTTCCAGGGCTACCATTTCGCCACCGCGCGCCCCGGAGCGGAGCAGCGTCTCGGCAGTTCGGAACTGGCGATCTCGGCCCTGATCGCCTTGCTCGCATCCGACGCCGATTCGGCCGAGATCGAACAGGCCTTGAAGCGCGATGTCGCGCTCGGACTCAAGCTGCTGCGCATGGCCAATGCCCCGGCCTTCGGCTACCACCACATCGATTCCCTGCGCCAGGCGCTGATGCTGGTCGGACGCAATCAGTTGCAGCGCTGGTTGCAATTGATGTTGTACGCGCGTGAAGGCGATACGCCGTCGCTGCCGCTGCTGACCATGGCCGCCACGCGCGCGCGCCTGATCGAACTGCTGGCACAGAACCTGCGGCCGGCCAACCGTTCGATTGCCGACAGCGGCTTCACGGTCGGCATCATGTCGCTAATGGACACCTTGTTCTCGATGCCGATGTCCGAGATCCTGGCCGACATGCCGGTCGGCGAGGAAGTGGTGGACGCCTTGCTGCATCGCGCAGGCTATCTCGGCAAGTTGCTGGAGCTGGCCGAGTTGACCGAATGGGCCCACAACCACGACCAGCGCATCTGCCAGGTGCTCGGCGAACTCAAGCTGTCCGCGCGCGACCTGTACGGCCTGCAGCTTGCCGCCTATGAATGGGGCGATGCAGTGGCCCGGCATGCCGGTACGATGGAGGAATAGAGCGGATTTGCCCTGACTGCTCGCCGATGCCGGACGGCTTGCCCGCGGTACGGCGTTGCGGCTCCTTGCCATGGCACCCGCCATGTCGCGTCGCCGCGTCTTGCCCCGCAGCCAATCCACCTCGGCTTCGACTGATTCAGTCAGGGCGCCTACCGTTTCGTGCCTCCGCCGGAGGCGGTGCTTCAAGCGGCAGTCGCTTGCACGGTGGTCAAGGCCTGAAGCTTGAACACGCTTGCCGCCCTGTCCATGTTGCGCGCCTGGTCTTGCAGGGATTCGGCGGCCGAGGCGGCTTCCTCCACCAGTGCGGCGTTTTGTTGCGCAACCTGATCGAGCACGACGATGGCCCGGTTGATCTCCTCGATCCCCGCGCCTTGCTCCTCGCTGGCCGCCATGATCTGTCCCATGATCTGGTTCACGCGCAGCACACCGTCGACGATCTCCGTCATCGTCGCGCCTGCCTGCTCCACCAGCTTGCTCCCTGTTTCGACCTTTTCCACCGAGTCGCTGATCAGTGCCTTGATTTCCTTGGCCGCGGAAGCGGAGCGTTGGGCAAGGACGCGCACTTCGGAGGCCACGACCGCAAAGCCGCGCCCCTGTTCACCCGCGCGTGCCGCTTCCACGGCGGCGTTGAGCGCGAGGATATTGGTCTGGAAGGCAATGCCGTCGATGACCGAGATGATGTCGACGATCTTCTTCGATGACGCATTGATCGAAGACATGGTCTGGACCACCTGGGTGACAACGGCGCCGCCCCTGCCGGCGACATCACAGGCGCTCGCGGCCAGCGCATGCGCCTGACGCGCGTTGTCCACGTTCTGCTTCACGTTGGTGGTCAGCTCTTCCATCGACGCCGCCGTTTCTTCCAGCGACGACGCCTGTTCCTCGGTGCGCGAGGAAAGCTCGGCATTGCCGGCGGCGATCTGTTGCGACGCCTCGCGAACGACTGCGCTTCCGTTGCGCACCTCGCCGATGATCTTCGCCAGGTTTTCGTTCATTTCCTTGAGCGCCTGCATGAGCTGCCCGGTTTCATCATGACTGCGCACCTGGATGTCGCTGCTCAGGTCGCCTGCGGCCACCGCTTGTGCAACTTCCAGTGCGCGACGCAACGGTCGCGTGATGCTGCGCGCGCCGAACGCGGACAAGGCGGCACCGAGGAGTACGGTCAGCATGGTTACTGCAAGCACTGTGATCGTTGCATTGCTGACGATGCTGGTGATCGAGGCAGCGGAAGAGTCCGATTGTTGCCGGGTGACGTCCATCAAATCTTCGAAGGCCTTTTTCAGCGGCTTGTCCGCGCCTGCTATCGATTGGTCGATTTCCTCGATCCCGGCGCCGCGCGCTTTCATTTCCACGGCTTTGCCTATCGCAGTCCGGTAGACCGCTATTCCCTGGCCGATGCTGTCGAGAGTGCTGCGCTCCTTTTCGGTCATCGTTCCGAGCCGCGCGTAGGCGGCCGCAACCTGCTCCACTTCTGCCAGGTTCTTCAAGAAGCGCGCGTCGTAATCCTTCCCGCGCAGCAGATAGTTCTTGAACTCCTGAATCGTGTCGCCCAGATGGCTGCGACCTTCGGAAATCAAGTCCATCTTCTTCAAGGGAACGTTCCTGAACTCCTCCCACTGCCCCACCAAGCTCGCCAAGGCCTGATACGCGCTGACCGCAAGCACCAGAGTCAAGAGTGCATTGACTGCCGCCATGGCACCCAGTTTTTTTCCGATCGTCAGATGAGAGAGTTGCATGGTATGTCTCCTTTTCTCCTGGAATGAGTCCCCGCGTTATTACGCGTTGGTTGCATTTCAAATTGGAAACAATACTAGTCCCACCGTGTTTTGACGGAGCGGATTTCTTTGCCTTTGTGCTCTTGCCGCAACATTCGTCACCCCTCCCTGCGAACCGGAGAAAACAGGCGGCAAGCGTGCTGCGTGAATGCAACACGGTGAAGTTCAATCGGAACGACAGACGAGGGAAGCGAGCGAGGGCGCACGTATAATCGCGCCCTTTCCGACAGACCGAAACGGCGTCAGCACGCATGGATCAGTCCGAACCCATCGCCCGTACCACGGCCCGCTATGCGCAGAAGCGCGAAGCGATCCTGCACTCCGCAGCCCAGTTGTTCAACCAGTACGGCATCAAGGGGGCCACGCTGGCCGACGTGGCCTCGCGTGTGGGCTTGAGCACCAACAGCATCACCTACTACTACAAGAAGAAGGAAGACCTGATCGTCGCCTGCCTGTTGCAGTCGATCGAGGTAATCCGCACGCTGGTGCTGCAGGCAGCCGTCCTGCCCACGCCGCAAGAACGCGTGCACACCTTCATCTCCCTGAGCTTCGAACGCCTGGCGCAGATCGAACGCGGGGAGGCGCCAGCGATGATGACCTTCCGCGACGCGCAATCGCTGGGAAGCCCGCACGCCGAAGTCATCTACGCTTCCTATACCGATCTGTTCCGCGCCACGCGACGCCTTCTGGCCGGAGAAGGCCCCTTGCCTTCCGACCGCGTGGCGCTCAATGCGCGCACGCATCTGTTGCTGACCCTGACCGTAACCGCGATACGCTGGTGCGGGCGTTACGATCCCAACGACTACGCGCTGCTGGCCGAGCAAGTGGGAGACATCCTGTTGCGCGGCATCGGCACGGCGCAGGCGCGCTGGGGCGAGACCGAACTGGATGACACGCTTGCACACACCGAAGGCAACGCCCCGGCGATCAACGACGCCTTCCTGCGCGCGGCCACGGCGCTAATCAATGAACTTGGCTACCGCGGCGCTTCGGTGGACCGTATCTCGGCGCGCCTGAACGTGACCAAGGGCTCGTTCTACCATCACAATCCCAGCAAGGAAGAACTGATCTGCGCCTGCTTCGAGCGCACCTTTGCCATCACGCGCATGCTGCAACTGCGCGCGCGCGAAGGCACCGGCAGCGGCTGGGACAAGCTGTGTGCGCTGGGTCGCGCGCTGGTGCGCTATCAGTTTTCCGAGCAGGGCCCGCTGTTGCGCATGTCGGCCTGGAGCGAACTGCCGACCGAGATCCGCGAACGCAAGCTGCGCATCGTCACCCAGCTCGACCAGCGCTACGCCAGCTTCCTGGTCGAAGGCATGCAGGACGGCTCGATCCGCGCGCTTGACCAGGCCGTGGCCGGCTACCTGGTGACCGGCATGGTCAATGCCTCGGTTGTGCTGCAGCGCTGGGTGCCGACGATCACGGCCGACCAGGCAGTCGAGCAATTCGTGCGCGCACTGTTCATGGGCTTGCTGGCCGACTGAATCGCATTTCAGCGGCGCGATACATACGAATTACCCGCGATATAGAAGCGCAGCGGTGCCTCGGCCCATGCGCCCGCGTAGGCGACCCCAATGCGCGGGCGCACGACGATGTCGAAGGGTTCGATCTGCGACGGCCGGGCGACATAGAGCCGCGTGCCGGTGAGGTCGAGTCCGTTGTGACTGCGGTCGATGCCCATCGCGCGGCACAGCAGACCCGGTCCGCGCGTATTGCCTTCCACGTTCTCCAGCGGCTCCACCGCGCGCAGCAGCACGGCCGCGCCATGCCCGGCCGGTTCGGTCACCACGTTCATGCAATGGTGCATGCCGTAGATCAGGTAGACATAGGCATGCGCGGGCGGACCGTACATGACCGACGTACGCGCCGTCACGCCCTTCGACGAATGCGAGGCGAGGTCGTGCGCGCCGACATAGGCCTCGACTTCAACGATGCGCGCGCGGCGGATCAGCGCGCCATCCACATGCACCAGCGTCATGCCCAGCAGCTCGCGCGCGACTTGTTCGGTCGCGCGCGCATAGAAGCTGCGTTCCAGGTGGCGTTCGGCGATGGTCGGTTTGCGGCTCAATGCAGCACCGGCACCTGACGGTGCTTGAAGGTGTCGTTGTCGGCCAGCATGCGCGCGAATTCGCCCGGCGAAACGGCGGCGCTGTAGTAATGTCCCTGCACTTCGTCGCAGCCGAAGGCGCGCAGGCGTTCGATCTGTGCGCGCGACTCCACGCCTTCGGCGATCACCCGCAGTTGCAGGCTGTGCGCGAGTTCGACGATGGCGCGCGCGATGGCACCGTCATGCACCATGTCGTGCACGAAGGAGCGGTCGATCTTGATCTTGTCGATCGGAATCTGGCGCAGATAGGACAGGCTGGAATAACCGGTGCCGAAGTCGTCGATGCTGATGCCTACGCCGATCTCGCGCAGGCGCGCCGTCAAGGCGACGACGTCGCCCGAGCCGCGCATCAAGGCGCTTTCCGTGATTTCCAGTTCGAGCAGGCGCGCATCCAGTCCGCTGTCGGTCAGCACGCCGGTCACCAGCTCTGCAAACCCTTTCTGCTGGAACTGGATCGGCGAGACGTTCACCGCCACCCGCACCGGCGGCAGACCCTGCGCCTGCCATTCGGTGGATTGACGGCAGGCTTCGCGCAGTGCCCATTCACCGATCTTGCCGATCAAGCCGCGCTCCTCCGCCACCGGAATGAATTCGACCGGTGACATGAAGCCGGCATCCCCCATCTGCCAGCGCGCCAGCGCTTCGGCTCCGACCAGTCGCCCGCTGCGCGCATCGACTTGCGGCTGGTACCACAGGCTGAGCGCACCAGTGTCGATTGCGTGACGCAGGCGGCGCTCGATCTCCGAACTGCGCGTGATCTGGTAATTCAGTTCCGGCGTGAAGAACTGGTAGGTGTTGCGTCCCAGTCCTTTGGCCTGATAGAGCGCCGAATCGGCGTGGCGCACCAGTTCCGTCACTTCATGCGCGTCGTCTGGGTAGATGCTGATGCCGATCGAAATGGTGGTGTGGATCTGGTGTTCGGACAACATGAAGGGCTCCGCGCAGGCGGCCAGGATTTTCTCGGCCACCCCCACGCATTGCGCGGCGCGCTCCAGGTCCGGCAGCACGATCAGGAATTCATCGCCACCGATGCGCGCCACCGTGTCTTCCTCGCGCACGCATTGCAACAGGCGCTCCGCGATTGCGCGCAGCAAGTGGTCGCCGATCTGGTGACCGAGCGCGTCGTTGATGTTCTTGAAGTTGTCCAGGTCCATGAACAGCAGCGCCACCTTGCGCTCGGTGCGCGCGGCCACCGGCAAGGCCTTGCTCAACCGATCCTGCAGCAATGCACGGTTGGGCAGGTGAGTGACGCTGTCGTAATAGGCCAGCGTCTGCACCTGCTGTTCAGCCTGTTTGCGTTGTGTGATGTCGGTGGCCACACCGTCGATGCGCAGCGGCTGTCCATCCGCGTCCACCACCAGCCGCCCGCGGCAATGCAACCAGCGCACCTCGCCATCGCGTGCAACGATGCGGGTTTCCTGATCGAAGAAGGGATGGTCCGGGTTCATGCTCTGCAACACCGCTTCGTAACCGGCGCGGTCCAACGGGTGCACGCAGTCCAGCCACAGGCGCGGGTTCTGTTCAAAGGCCGCCGGCGGATGACCGAACACGCGTTCGACCGACCGGTTCATGTAGTTCAGCCGCGACATGTCCGGCGAGAACGACCACACGACGTCCTGGATCGAGGCCAGGATACTGTTGAGCCTTTCCTGGCTTTCGCGCAACGCCACCTCGGAGGCGCGCCGTTCGGAAATGTCGCGGAAGATGAATTGCGCAATGTACTGGTGGTTGCGCTCCAGCGCGCGCGCGCTGGCTTCAAAGGTCAGCAATGTGCCGAGGTAGCCGCGCTGTGCGATTTCGAAGCGTGCCTGTCCCTTGCTGCGCAACGCCCCCAGCGCGGAACGCAGGATGGGCTGGCATTCAGGCAGGAACAGCATCTCGATCGACTGCCCGATCACCGCGCTGCGCTCGCGCCCCAGCAATTGCAGCGTCTTGTCATTGACTTCCAGCATGCGCCCGTCGCCATCGGTGAGGATGATCATGTCGTTCGCATAGCGCGAGAGATAGTCGTAGCGACGCTTGAGCAAGGCCTTTTCGGTGGCGGTCTGGAACGAATGCAGGCGATAGCGGCTTTCCCGTTCGCGCGTCCACAGGATCAGGGCCAGCCCGCACAGCGACAGCGCGCCAGCCACGCTCAAGCCCACGATCCAGGCCAGGCGCTCGATGTTTTCGCGCGTGGCTTCGCTGTCGATCATGGCCAGCAGATACCAGGGCGTGCCGGACACGGGACGCACCACGGCCACACTCGCGCCGGGGTTGTTGTAAAGGAGCAGCTCGCCGCCGCTGACCGCAGCCGCGCCCAGTGCAGCGGGTTCGACCGGAAGCTGGCCGAAATCGGTGAAGTGCACGGCATTGCTGCTGGAGAGGATGCTCATCACCCGGTCGTCGATGATTTCGGCGAGTAGCACCTGGGTTGCGGTATTGACCAAGGGCATGGCCTTGACGAAGGGGTCGAGGCGGTGGGCAGCGTTCGAGCGCATCAACAGTGCCAGCCGTGGGCCGGGGCCGGCTACAGAGCTTTGCAACAGCGGTGCGGCAATGTCGATCACCCGCCGTGCCTGCGGTCCGCTGCTGTTCGAATGAATGGTGGAAACCACGGGCGCGCCGCTAGCAAACGCTCGCATGACGGTCTGGTGTGCGATCGCCGAAGACAGCATCTGCCCATTGTCCCCTTCGCTCGATA
>DATBUE010000398.1:0-2350 GCA_036516375.1 Noviherbaspirillum sp.
CCGCTGGCGGAAAGCCTGCTTGCGCTCCTCGTAGACCCCCAGCGCCACATCGGAGAAACAAGCCAGGGCGGCATGCTGGGCGATGCCCGAGGCGCAGATAAACAGGTTCTGCGCCAGCTTTTCCACCTGAGAAACCAACGCGGGCGGCACGACCAGCCAGCCAAGCCGCCAACCGGTCATATTGAAGTACTTCGAAAAGCTGTTGACGACGAGTACGTCGTCGCCTAGCGCAAGCGCTGTGGACGGCGCGCCGTCGTAACTCAGCCCCTGATAGATCTCGTCGACCAGCGCGAAGCCGCCCTTCTCGCGTACCGTTGCCACGATGCGCGCCAGCTCGTCCGCTGCGATCGAGGTGCCGGTCGGATTTGACGGCGATGCCAGCAGCACGCCGCGCGTCGCAGCGTTCCAGTGCTGCTGCACCATCGCCTGCGACAACTGGAAACGCTGCTCCGGCCCCGACGCGATCATGCGCGCCTGCCCGCCGAAGGCTGCGACAAAATGGCGGTTGCACGGGTAGGACGGGTCGGGCATCAGCACTTCCGCGCCCGGTTCGATCAAGGCCGCGCAAGCGAGCAGCAATGCACCCGATGCGCCCGCGGTAACGACGATGCGCTCTGGTGGTACATCGAGACCGTATGTACACCGGTAATGCAGGGAAATGGCTTCGCGCAGCGGGGGAATGCCCAGTGCCGGCGTGTATTGCAGCCTACCGTCGGCAAGGGCGCGCGCTGCCGCGTCCAGCACCGGCTGCGGCGCCGAGAAATCCGGCTCGCCGATGCCCATGTTGATGATCGAGCGTCCCTGACGCTCGAGATCGGCCGCCATCTTCGCCAGTTCCATTACGTGGAAAGGCGCGATGTTGGCAAGGCGGGAAGCAAGCTCCGGGGTCATGGCCATGTCCCTCAGCCCTTCTTCGCGCCCCCGACTTCGGCTTCACGCACCTTGGCGGCGAACTTGTCGAGTACCCCGTTGACGTATTTGTGGCCATCGACGCCACCGAAGGACTTGGTGAGCTCGACGGCTTCGTTAATCACGACCTTGTAGGGGATTTCAATGTGGTTGCACAGCTCGTAGGCGCCGATCAGGAGCGCGGCGTGTTCGACCGGCGACAACTGGTCGAGCGGGCGGTCGATCAGCGGTGCCAGGCTTTCGCGCAATTGAGGAGCCTGCCGTATCGCACCGTGCAACAGCACGTCGAAGTGCTCCGCGTCGGCCTTGTCGAAACCATGGCCCTGACGCATGTGGGCATCGATCGCGCCCGCATCTTCCTGATTCAACAGCCACTGGTACAGGCCCTGCAGCGCGAACTCGCGCGCCCGGTGACGCGGCGTACGGTTCTTGCTCGGGTTGGCGTGCATGCTTTTCTGCGACATCGTCTTACTCTTCCTCTCCCGCTTCGGACAGTTCGTCCAGCGCCAGTGCCAGATTGGCCATCTCTACCGCCACGCGTGCCGCCTCGGCGCCTTTGACCGCCATGCGTACCTCGGCCTGCTCGTCGTTTTCCGTCGTGAGCACCGCGTTGGCCACCGGCAGGCCGAAGTCCAGTGCCACGCGGGAGATGCCCGCGCCGGATTCGTTGGAAACCAGTTCGAAGTGGTAGGTCTCGCCCCGGATCACGGCACCCAGCGCGATCAGCGCGTCGAACTGGCGCGTCTCGGCCATCTTCTGCAGCGCGAACGGAACCTCGAGCGCGCCGGGCACGGTCACGTGCAGGATATCCTCATCGGCCACGCTGAGATGCTTGAGCTCGGCCAGGCAGGCGGAGAGCAAGCCGTGACAGACGTCCTCGTTAAAGCGAGCCTGGACGATGCCGATGCGCAGGCCTTCGCCATCCATGTTCGGGGAGTAGCTTCCTACGGTCATATTGTTATCCTCGGGCGCGTGCGCCGGTTTTGAATGCAGGTTGGGCTTCGATTGAAGCCATCGGAAATTGAAAGGCCGGCCCCAACGAAATGGAGCCGGGCAGTGTCAGGTTTGCGGGCAGGCTTGGTAACCCACCACTTCCAGATTGAAACCGGTCATCGAGGGCATCTTGCGCGGATTGGCGAGAAGCTTCATCTTGCCGACGCCGAGATCCTTCAAGATCTGGGCGCCAATGCCGTAGGTGCGCAGGTCCATGCGCGCGCCGCGTGGTTGCGGGCGCTGCTCAGGCGTATCCAGCGCGGCGAACTGGGCAAACAATTGTTCGGCCGATTCTTCGCAATTGAGCAAGACCATCGCGCCGCGCTCCGATGCCCGGATCGCCGCCATGGCCGTGGCCACGCTCCACGAATGGGTGGTGTCGCGCGTCTCCAGCAGATCCAGGATAGAAACCGGTTGGTGCACGCGCACCAGGGTTTCCAGCTCGGGC
>DATBUE010000399.1:0-7957 GCA_036516375.1 Noviherbaspirillum sp.
AATGACGATGTAATCGGCCGTCGTACCGGAATCCTCGTTGTAGCGCGACAAACCCTGGAAGCAGGACGGGCAAGAGGTGAGAATCTTCACTTCGCCATCGAAGCCGTCGGCGCGCATCTTGTCCGCGCCCTTCTTCATTTCCTCTTCCTTGCGGAAACGCACCTGCGTGGAAATATCCGGACGCGACACGCCAAAGGTGCCGGATTCGCCACAGCAACGCTCGTTCTTTTCGACCTTCTGGCCATCCGCCGTCGTGATCAGCGCATTCACCGTCTTCATCGGGTCCTGCAGCTTCATCGGCGTGTGGCAAGGGTCGTGATACATGTAGCGCACGCCATTGACGCCTTCCAGCTTGACGCCTTTTTCCAGCAGGTATTCATGGATGTCGATGATGCGGCAGCCGGGGAAAATCTTGTCGAACTGGTAGTCCTGCAACTGGTCGTAGCAGGTGCCGCAGGACACCACCACGGTCTTGATGTCGAGGTAGTTCAGCGTGTTGGCCATGCGGTGGAACAGCACGCGGTTGTCGGTCACCATTTTCTCGGCCTTGTCGAACTGGCCGGTGCCGCGCTGGGGGTAACCGCAGCACAGGTAACCGGGCGGCAGCACCGTCTGCACGCCGACATGCCACAGCATCGCCTGCGTGGCGAGTCCCACCTGCGAGAACAGGCGTTCGGAACCGCAGCCCGGGAAATAGAACACCGCTTCGGTATCGGCCGTGGTCTTCTTCGGATCACGGATGATCGGGACGATCTTGTCATCCTCGATGTCGAGCAAGGCGCGCGCGGTCTTCTTCGGCAGGTTGCCCGGCATCTTCTTGTTGATGAAGTGGATCACCTGCTCCTTGACCGGCGGTTTTCCATGCGTAGCGGGCGGGGCCTTGGTCTGCTTCTTCGCGAACTTCTTCAGCAAGTCATTGGCCAGTCGCTGTGCCTTGAAGCCGAGACCGGTCATCGCTGCCCGCGTGGCGTTGATCGTGGCCGGATCGGTCGCGTTCAGGAAGAACATCGCCGACGCGGTGCCGGGATTGAAGGACTTCTTGCCCATCTTGCGCAACAGGCTGCGCATGTTCATCGAGACGTCGCCGAAATCGATGTCGACCGGGCATGGATTCACGCACTTGTGGCAGACCGTGCAGTGGTCGGCCACATCCTCGAATTCTTCCCAGTGCTTGATCGAGACTCCACGGCGGGTCTGCTCTTCGTAAAGGAAGGCTTCGACCAGGAGCGAGGTAGCCAGGATCTTGTTGCGCGGCGAGTAAAGCAGGTTGGCACGCGGGACGTGCGTCGCGCATACGGGCTTGCACTTGCCGCAGCGGAGACAATCCTTGACGCTGTTGGCAATCGCACCGATATCGCTCTGCTGCATGATCAGCGATTCATGCCCCATCAAGCCGAACGAAGGCGTGTAGGCATTGCGCAGGTCCGACGGCATGCTCGGGTCGTTCAGCAGTTTGCCCTTGTTGAAGCGCCCTTCCGGATCCACACGCAACTTGTAGTCGCGGAAGTCCTTGATTTCGTCTTCGGTCAGGAATTCGAGCTTGGTGATGCCGATGCCGTGTTCGCCGGAGATCACGCCGTTCAGCGAACGCGCCAGCGTCATGATGCGCGCGACCGCCGCATGCGCATCCTGCAGCATCTGGTAATGGTCGGAATTGACCGGCAGATTGGTATGCACGTTGCCGTCGCCGGCATGCATGTGCAGGGCCACGAACACGCGTCCGCGCAGCACGCGCTTCTGGATCACCGTGCACTCGTCGAGAATCTGCTTGAAGGCGCCGCCATTGAAGATCTGGCGCAACTGGGTACGCACCTCGGACTTCCAGGAAATGCGGATCGTGCGGTCCTGCACGACATGGAACACGGTCGCGTCCGGTTGGCGGCCGATACGCTCGTCGATCCAGGTCATCGACAGACCGAGCGCAGCCAGCTCGTCATGCGCTTCGCTCAGCGGTTTGTCAAGGTTGGTCAGCAAATAGGACCAACGTGCGTGCGTCTCTTCGAGCAGTTGCGTGGCTTGCGCCACGCGATCACCGAGCAATTCCTGCGCCGGGATTTTTTCGTCCGCGTCATCGCTCTTGCCGACCGGAAGATTGCCAGTCGCGAAGAAGCCACGCAATTCGGCCAGCAACTGCAGCTTGTTCTTGATCGACAGCTCGATATTGATGCGCTCGATCCCGTCGGTGTACTCGCCCATGCGGTCGAGCGGAATCACGACGTCTTCGTTGATCTTGAACGCATTAGTGTGTTTTGCAATCGCTGCGGTACGGGCGCGGTCGAGCCAGAACTTCTTGCGTGTCTCGGGGCTGACAGCGACGAAGCCCTCGCCCACGCGCGCATTCGCCATGCGCACCACTTCCGAGGCTGCGCGTGCCACCGCTTCCTCGTCGTCGCCGACGATGTCGCCGAACAGCGCCATCTTCGGCAGCACGCCACGCTCGGACTTGGTCGCATAGCCGACCGCGCGCAGGCAGCGCTCGTCCAGATGCTCCAGGCCAGCCAGGATGGCGCCACCCTTTTTCGCTTCGGCGTCAAGGTAATCCTTGATCTCGACGATGCTCGGAATCGCATCGCGCGCCTGCCCGAAGAATTCCAGGCACACGGTACGGGCGAACTTCGGCATCTTGTGCAGGATCCAGCGCGCCGACGTGATCAAGCCATCCGTGCCTTCCTTCTGCACGCCCGGCAAGCCGGCCAGGAACTTGTCGGTCACGTCCTTGCCCAGGCCTTCCTTGCGGAAGCGCCGGCCCTCGATCTCCAGGTATTCGGTCCGGAACGGCGCACCGGCCTTGGCGCCCTTCTCGCTCGGGTGAGTCCAGTCCAACTTGAACTTCGCCACCGGAGCGTCGTGGATCTTGCCGAGGTTGTGTTCCAGCCGCGTGACTTCCAGCCAGTCGCCGTTCGGATCGACCATGCGCCAGCTCGCCAGGTTGTCCAGCGCCGTTCCCCACAGCACGGCCTTCTTGCCGCCGGCATTCATCGCGACATTGCCGCCGATGCAGGAGGCTTCGGCCGAGGTGGGGTCAACCGCAAACACGAAGCCGGCCTTTTCCGCAGCTTCCGACACGCGCTTGGTCACCACGCCTGCGCCCGAATAGATCGTTGCGTAAGGTTTGTCGACGCCCGGCAGCACGGTCATCTCGACCGCGCCGAGCTGCTCCAGCTTTTCGGTATTGATCACTGCCGACATCGGCGTCAGCGGCACCGCACCACCGGTGTAACCGGTGCCGCCGCCACGCGGGATGATGGTCAGGCCGAGCTCGATGCAAGCCTTGACCAGGCCTGCCATCTCGTCTTCGGAATCGGGCGTAAGGACGACGAACGGATACTCGACACGCCAATCGGTAGCATCGGTCACGTGCGAGACGCGCGACAGGCCATCGAACTTGATGTTGTCCTTCTTCGTGTAGCGACCGAGCAGTTTGACGGCGCGCTTGCGCAGGTCGTAGGTGGTACGAAAATCCTCGGCAAAAGCTGCGACAGCAGCGCGCGCCGCCTTGATCAGTGCCTCTACGTTGGCACTACGACGCTGGGCGGTGGCATCGCCGGCGGCCTCGACCTCGGTCGTGACGCGGCGCTTCTCGACTTCCGACAAGCGGTGGTTCAGCGCATCGATCAGCGCTTGGCGCCGCTTCGGATTGTCCAGCAGATCGTCTTGCAAATAAGGATTGCGGCGCACTACCCAGACATCGCCCAGCACTTCGTACAGCATGCGCGCCGAGCGGCCGGTCTGGCGTTCCGCGCGCAACTCGTCGAGCGTGCGCCAAGCGTCTTCGCCGAGCAGCCGGATAACGATTTCGCGGTCGGAGAACGAAGTGTAGTTGTAGGGGATTTCGCGCAGACGCGCTGTGTTTCCGGGGTGCACCTGTTCTTCAGGCAACAGGGTTTGGACTTGGGCGGGGGCGTTCATTGAATGGCAGGACAGACCCTAAAGGCGCATTCTAACTTACCGCGTTGCACAAGGACGGCAAGCCCCCGCTCAGCCGATGGATTTCGGAAACGCTCTTGCAGGAATGGCACGTGTCTTCCACGGCCAGCCAAACTCCAGTGAACAGAACCGCTTCCAGTTACCGATCGCGCTCCTGTTGCTGGGCGGTTTACATGAAATCGAAGCTTAGCCAGCGTCCAAGTTGGCGCCAGAACCCGTCCGGCACATAGAGTAGCGCGCTTGTCATCACGCAGTAACGCAGGAATTTTCCGAGCGCCATGTACGCAAGGCAGGGCCAGAACGACATCTTCAACCAGCCGCCCAGCATACATAGGGGATCGCCAATGCCGGGCAGCCATGAAAGCAGCATGGTCTTTGGGCCGAAGCGGCCGAACCACTGGAGCCAGCGCGGATTGATGCCGCCAGGGAAGACTTGCTGTGCGCCATAACCCATCCAATAGCAGATGGCCCCACCAATGGTATTGCCGCAGGTTGCCACCAGGATTGCGGGCCAGAACAACGCGGGATTGGCCTTGATTACTGCGAAAACAGCCGGCTCCGACCCCAGCGGCAGCAATGTGGCCGAAATCAGGCTGATGACGAATACCGATCCCAGACCGACTGCCGGGATTGCAAGCACACCAAGGAGCCACAGTACGGCGGTTTCGATCATGACACGCCCGTCATGCGGTCCGCAGCAAGGAAAGAAGAGGGGCGCACGAAGAGGAAGGAAGGCAAAAGGGCGTCCATTATAATGACGCCCTTCACGCGCATCTTGCTCTTCAGCAAGCTCCCTGCGCCCACCCTAGCCCGCCTCATGAAGACCGATTACCTGCAGAAGATCCTGACCGCCCGCGTCTATGACGTGGCCGTGGAATCCCCGCTTGAATTCGCCCCGCTGCTGTCGCAGCGCACCGGCAACCACATTTACTTCAAGCGCGAAGACGTGCAGAGCGTGTTCAGTTTCAAGCTGCGCGGCGCCTACAACAAGATGGCGCACCTGAGCCCGGCGCAGTTGAAACGCGGCGTGATCTGCGCCTCGGCCGGCAACCATGCACAGGGCGTGGCGCTGGGCGCCTCCCGCCTGTCCTGCCGTGCGGTGATCGTGATGCCGACTACGACGCCGCCGGTCAAGATCGAGGCAGTCAAGGCGCTGGGCGGCGAGGTCGTATTGTTCGGCGATTCCTACACCGACGCCTACAACCACGCGCTGACGCTGGAAAAGAAGGAAAAACTGACCTTCGTCCATCCCTTCGACGACCCTGACGTGATCGCCGGCCAGGGCACGATAGGCATGGAAATCCTGCGCCAGCACCAGGCGCCAATCCACGCGATCTTTGCCGCCATTGGTGGCGGAGGCCTGATCTCGGGGGTGGCGGCTTACGTCAAGGCGGTGCGCCCGGACATCAAGGTGATCGGCGTGCAGTCGTCCGATTCGGATGCAATGGCGCGCAGCCTGAAGGCCGGGCGCCGCGTGACGCTGCCGGACGTGGGCCTGTTCTGCGATGGGACCGCGGTCAAGCTGGTCGGCGAAGAGACCTTCCGGCTGGCGAAGAAGTATGTGGACGAAGTGATCGTGGTAGACAACGACGCGGTGTGCGCGGCGCTGAAGGATGTGTTCCAGGACACGCGCAGCATTCTGGAACCCTCGGGCGCGCTGGCGGTGGCCGGTGCCAAGGCTTACATCGAGCGCGCAAAGGCGACGCGGAAACCGATCGAGGACCAGACGCTGATCACGATCGCTTGCGGCGCCAACATGAATTTCGATCGCCTGCGCTTCGTGGCCGAGCGCGCCGAAGTGGGCGAGGCGCGCGAAGCCGTGTTCGCGGTGACGATCCCGGAAGAGCGCGGCAGCTTCAAGCGCTTCTGCCAAACGATCGGGCCGCGCAACGTGACCGAATTCGTCTATCGCATCAGCGATTCGCGTGAAGCACATGTCTTCGTCGGCTTGCAGATTTCCGCGCGCGACGAGTCGGCGGCATTGGCGAAGCACTTCCACAAGAACGGCTTCAAGGCACTCGACCTGACCCACGACGAACTGGCGAAACTGCATATCCGCCATCTGGTCGGTGGCAAGAGCCCCTTGGCGCAGGAGGAATTGCTATATCGCTTCGAATTCCCGGAACGCCCCGGTGCGCTGATGCGCTTCCTGGATAGCATGGCCCCGAACTGGAACATCAGCCTGTTCCACTATCGCAACCAAGGCGGCGATGTCGGACGTATCGTGGTCGGACTGCAAGTGCCCCGCAAGGAAATGAAGGCCTTCCGCGACTTCCTGGCCACGCTCGGTTACCGCTATTGGGACGAGAGCGAGAATCCGGCGTATAAACTCTTCCTGTAGGCGCATGCCCGGTCCGCAGGCTCGCGTAGCCGCAACGGCCGGCGTCTGCACCGGCCCCACGTCGCATCTTTTCCTTAGCTTGCCGCACGTCGGCCAGCGCTTGAGTCATTGCCATGAACGCCCCCCAAGCACCTGAAGCCTCGCCCTTGGGCAAGGCCGTCACCTACACCGGCGACTACTCCCCCGAATTGCTGTTTCCGATCGAGCGCGCGCCCAAGCGCGAGGAAATCGGCATCACGGGCACTCTGCCGTTTTTCGGCGTCGATATCTGGAATGCCTATGAAGTCTCGTGGCTGAACCTGCGCGGCAAGCCCCAGGTGGCGATCGCCACCTTCACCATCCCGGCCGATTCGCCGCATATCGTCGAATCGAAATCCTTCAAGCTGTACCTGAATTCCTTCAACCAGACCCGTGTGCCCGACGCTGCCGCCGTCAGCGCAATGCTGCAAGCCGATTTGTCGAGCGCCTTCGGTGCGCCGGTGCATGTGAAGCTCACCCTGCCCGATGCCTTCGACCAGTTGCACATGGGCGAACTGGAAGGCTTGCTGCTGGACCGCCTCGACATCGAGGTAGACGCCTACCGTCCCGACCCCGGCTTGCTGAAGGCGAACCACGCCGAGGCGATCGTCGAGGAAACACTGGCTTCCCACCTGCTCAAATCGAATTGCCTGATCACCGGGCAACCTGACTGGGGTAGCGTACAGATCCGCTACGTCGGGCCGCAAATCGATCAGGAAGGTTTATTGCAGTATCTGATCGGATTTCGCCAGCATGACGAATTCCACGAACAATGCGTCGAGCGCATCTTCATGGATATCCTGCGCGCCTGCCGTCCGCAAAAGCTGGCGGTCTACGCGCGCTATACACGACGCGGCGGGTTGGATATCAATCCTTGGCGCAGCAACTTCAGCACCGGTCAGCGTCCGTCGAACCTGCGCAGTGCGCGTCAGTAGTAATTTTGAATATGGGAAACTTTCGCTCGCGCCGCATGTCTTAGCGCGCAGGGATTGGAGTCCTGTGATCCAGCTCCAGCGCTCTTGGCCCGCTTCCTGCAGCTTGTCAACGTCGACCCCGTACCACGTCCTATTCTGGCCACACGTCACCCCCAGCAAACCGGCCTATAATGCGACTCGAAAGTTGCCATTGTGCGCCGCACCACGGCCTCAGCCATGACCCACCTTGCGAAGATTCTCCCTGTTTCCAATGTCGCCCTGGACCTCGAAGTGTCCAGCAAGAAGCGTGCGTTCGAGCAGGCCGGCCTGCTTTTTGAAAACAACTGCGGCATTGCGCGCTCCGAGGTGTCGGATAACCTGTTCGCGCGCGAGCGACTGGGGTCGACCGGCCTCGGTCACGGCGTCGCGGTGCCCCACGGGCGCATCAAGGGCCTGAAGGCGCCGCTGGCGGCCTTCGTCCGCCTGCGCGAACCGATTCCCTTCGAGTCTCCTGACGGTCAACCGGTGAAGCTGCTGGTCTTCCTGCTCATTCCCGATCACGCCACCCAACAGCACCTGGAAATCCTGTCCGAAGTGGCGGAGATGTTTTCCGACGAAGAGATCCGTGCCGAACTCACGCACGACCCGGACCGGAATTCAGTACACGCGCGCATTCTTGCCTGGCAACCGCGGGTGCCGGCCTGACGACATGCCCACCGCTTCCCACCTGACCGTCCAGCAGATTTACGACGACACG
>DATBUE010000400.1:0-2038 GCA_036516375.1 Noviherbaspirillum sp.
TTGCCTGCGCGGCCGGCTGGTCGCGCGCATGCGCCTGCGATGTGCGCCCGGCCAACGCATTATCGACTGATATTTTTCTGCAAAAAGGCACGAATGACCGGGATGATCTCCCCGGCATGGGTCTCCAGTGCGAAATGGCCGGTATCGTAGAAGTGCACCTCCGCCTAGGGTACGTCGCGTTTCCAGGCCAGCGCACCGGCAGGAAGGAAGTAAGGATCATGCTCGCCCCATACGGCCAGCACCGGAGGCTGATGCTTGCGGAAATAGGCCTGGAACTGCGGGTACATGCGCACGTTCGAGGCGTAATCGAGAATCAGGTCGAGCTGGATGTCGGCATTGCCGGGACGCGACACATGCGACCCTTCGAGCGTGTATCCATCTGGAGCCACCTTGCTCGGGTCGCCGACACCTTCCAGGTACTGCCATTTGACGGAGGCGGCGGTAGGGAAATCCCGTAAGGCCGCACGGTTCTCGGCTGTCGGCGCCTGCCAGTAGCGCTTGATGTCGTCCCAGCCCTTGGCCAGGCCTTCTTCATACGCATTCCCGTTTTGGGAAACAATCGCACTGATACGGGACGGATGCGCTGCCGCCAGGCGCCATCCCACAGGTGCGCCATAGTCATGCACCACGAGCGCGTAGCGATCGAGCTTGAGCTGCTCCGTGAACTTGTTCACCGTGCTGGCGATGTTGTCGAAGGTATAGGAATACCTGCTGCGCTCCGGCGCCTGCGTAAAACCAAAAGAAGGCAGGTCCGGTGCCACGACGTGGTAGCGATCGCTCAATGCAGGGATCAGGTCCCGGTACATGTACGACGAGGCGGCAAAACCGTGCAACAGGAGCACGGTGGGCGCTGCCGGATCGCCCGCCTCACGATAAAAGACATTTACATCACCCACTTTCTCGAAGCGGTAGCGTACCTGCGTCAAGTCAGCGGCTGCAGGCTCGGCTGCGCTTGCGACTCCGGCAATCAGCGCAGCAGCTGCCGTCGTGGCAATGGTCTTGGTGGTGTTCATATGCTTCCTTCCTTGAGTAACCTGTATAAGTGTGTAAAACAGGTTACTTGCAGCTTTGCGGCATGTCAAGTCGTTTGCTCGGCTCCGGTCATGTTGGTGTCCTTGCGGGAACATGCTTCCGACACGAATGCGTCGCCATGGATAACCTGTATAATTTATTGCTATGGGTTCTCTTCGAGCCGCCGAAATTGCTGGGGAAAGACTTGTCCATGGTAGAAATCAAGAATCCACGCGAATCCAGTCCCGATGAAGCACCTATGGTGGGTGATCACTTGGCGATGGATTTGCTTAATACGCAGGTGAGGGAAGGCGAGGCACTTGTCGAATATTGGAATACCGGGGAGGATGTTCTGAGATGGCTGGCGCGGTTTGGCATCGAGGTCCCGCCGGGGAGTGAACCTGTCGACGAGCAGGTCGTGTTGGCGCAGGCGCATGCGCTGCGCGCGGTCGCACGCGAGGTCATCACGCGGCGCAAGCGTGGCGAACCCTTTGACCTCGCGGGCCTGAACGCCTATCTCGAGGGCTATATCACGTCTCCGAAGCTGCTGCGCTGTTCGGGGGATGCGTTTGCACTGGTCACCGTGCCGCGGGGCGGGATGATCTCTTCCCTGCTTGGGCCGGTGGCCCATGCCGTGGCACAGCTGCTGGTCGACGGTAACGTTGACCTGGTAAGACAATGCGAACATCCCGAGTGTGTGCTGTGGTTCTATGACCGGACGAAAGCACACAAGCGCCGCTGGTGCAGCATGGCGCTTTGCGGGAATCGCTACAAGGCAGCGCAGTTCAGGAAGCGCAACAGCGACACGGCACGCGAGCAGGACGCCCACCCACGTGTGGCTGAATAAACGCTGCGCCCGCACGCGCTGATCCACCCTGGCCTTGCCAGGCTGCGCTTTCAGCCAGGGCGACGGGCAAGCTCGCTGCCGCCCGTCGTGCGCGTCAGCCTGCCGATGCCGCAAGCACCGCCGATTGTTCCGTCTCCCTGCCCAGGCGCGCGAGCTTGTGCGCCACCCATTCCTGCGCAT
>DATBUE010000401.1:0-1983 GCA_036516375.1 Noviherbaspirillum sp.
TGTTCCGACGTGCTGATCGGCGGCGTGTCCTGGCTGGCAATGACGGTGCCGCCGTAATAGCACTCCAGTGCTTCGGTCAACAACGCACGGTCGATGGAAAACCCAACTTTGCCCATGGCCGAGCGATAGATGCAGTCCGGCTCTTCGCCGCGCTCTTCCTGAACATCTATGCGATTCAGTTCGAGATTGATCCGGTAATTACGCAGGAAATAATCACCGATCAGCCGCGGATTCTTGTTGGTACTTTCCTTGATGTACTGCGGAATCTTGTGGTGATGCCGTCCCAGCTTCTGCGGTTTCAATACAGTCAGGCTTTGGGCGGGCACGCCATGGTGGACTTTTGCATTGCCAGTCATGTTGTGAACTGTATGTCCTGAGGTCGGTGAACACGGCGGTGATGCCGCTGGCCATTGGTGCAGACAAGTGGGCTGGCTGGCGCGGGTGTTTTTCCGGGCACGGCTCTAGCGTGCCGCCATCCTAGGCATGGGCGCGTGAGAGGGTTAAATCAAGAGATATCAAATGACCTCTTTTGAGCTCATCTGGCATCGGTTGATTTCAATTAAGCAGAACTGATTGGGCGACGGTGCTGGCGCGCTGATAGCGTGCGCGCACTTGTTCGGGAAGTACCTTTGCGAGCGTGCTGGTTCGATTGCGAGTCAGTGGGCAAAGACGGCAAAGACTTCCGGAAAATTAAATCGATTTTTTTTCTTCCCGCATCTCCGCTGATTCGTTGCGCACGAGCGCGGCGCCTCCCGGAGGGCAAGGTGGTCACATTGAAAAGTGTCAGTCAGGCAATGAACTACGCATGCGACGAGCTATTCGATGAATTGCCGGCGAAGAAAGTCGCCATTATCGGAAGTGCCCAGGCCGAAGCCTGCGAATTTCTGCAGGCCGGTTTGCGCAGGCAGGGTTGCGAAGTTGCGCGTTTCAATGATTTCGCCGAACTCGACAAGGCTCGGCTCGATCGCCTGGCATTGATCTTCGTGGTGGTTGCAAGTTTGCCGGCGCGCTCCTTGTATGCGCAGGTGGAAAGTCTTGTGCGGCGTGCAGGCAGCGTCTGCCTGATTCCGGTAGTCGAGTACGCCGACCAGGAAAAGGCCGCCACGCTGCTGGAACTGGGTTGCGTCGACTACCTGCTGTCACCGTTCAGCGAGACCCAGCTGGGTGCGTTGCTGCGCCGCCAGGTCTGTGCCGAGACCGCCCAGGAAAGCTTCGTTTCCTGCTCCCAGGCCGGTCGCCGCCTGCTGGCCATGGCCCAGCGCGTGTCCCTGACCCGCGCGCCGATCCTGATCACTGGCGAGACCGGCACCGGCAAGGAGCTGATGGCGCGCTACATCCATCGCTTTTCCGCCAGCCCGGACGCGCCCTTCGTCGCGGTGAACTGCGCGGCGATCCCCGAGCAGATGCTCGAATCCATTCTCTTCGGCCATGAGAAGGGCGCCTTCACCGGCGCGGTGAGCGCCCAGCCCGGCAAGTTCGAGTTGGCCAATGGCGGCACCCTGCTGCTCGACGAGATCGGCGAACTGCCGCTGGGGCTGCAGGCCAAGCTGTTGCGCGTGCTGCAGGAGCAGCGCGTGGAGCGCCTCGGCGGGCGCCGCGAGATCGAGCTGAACGTGCGCATCATCGCCGCGACCAACCGCGACCTGCAGCAGGAAGTGGCCGAGGGCCGCTTCCGCGCTGACCTGATGTTCCGCCTCGACGTGCTGCCGCTGCATATCAGCCCGCTGCGCGAGCGCAAGGAAGACGTGCTGCCGCTGGCCCGCCGCTTCATCAGCAAATACGCGCCGCAGGAAGCCCACGACGAGCTGCTCACCGAGGACGCCTGCCGCGCGCTGCTGCAGCACGACTGGCCGGGCAACGTGCGCGAACTCCGCGCGGCGGTGCACGGCGCCTACCTACTGCAGCGCTCCAGCCTGCTGCACGTCGAGCCTGCGGGCGGCACGCCGGTGTTCCATGCCGGCGAGGCGGCGAGTATCCATTTCA
>DATBUE010000402.1:0-4699 GCA_036516375.1 Noviherbaspirillum sp.
CGCCGGCGCCTCCGTCACCGCGAGAAAGCAGGCGTGCATCGCTTGCTGCGCGGTCATCTGCGCTACATGCAGGCCCATGTGAGCCACTTCCAGCATGTCGCCCGAGCCCAGTCCGTACCACGGGTCCATCACGCAGTCGTGGCCGAAGGCGACATCGATGCCGGCGGCGAGCAGTTCCGGCACACGCGTCATGCCGCGCCGCTTCGGGTAAGTATCGTGGCGGCCCTGCAGCGTGATGTTGATCAGCGGGTTCGCAATCGCCGCGACTTGCGCTTCACGCATCAGCGGGATCAGCTTGGACACGTAGTAGTTGTCCATCGAATGCATCGAGGTCAGGTGCGAGCCGGCCACGCGCCCGTGCAGGCCGAGGCGCTGGGTATGGAAGGCGAGCGTCTCGATATGGCGCGACAGCGGGTCGTCGGTCTCGTCGCAGTGCATGTCCACGCGCAAGCCCTGCTCGGCCGCGAACTCGCACAGGATGCGCACCGATTCCGCGCCCTGCTCCATCGTGCGCTCGAAGTGCGGAATGCCGCCGACCACGTCCACGCCCATTGCAATCGCACGCTTGAGATTGGCCAGCGCGTTCGCGCTGCGCAGCAAGCCATCCTGCGGGAAGGCGACCAGTTGCAAATCGAGATAAGGGGCAACCTGCTTCTTCACCTGCAGCAGCGCTTCGACCGCGAGCAGGCGCTCGTCGCAGACATCGACATGCGTGCGGATCGCGAGCAGGCCGCGCGCCACGGCCCAGTCGCAGTACTGCAGCGCGCGCTCGGCGATGGCTTGCTGCGTCAGCTCCGGCTTCAGCTCGCCCCACAGCGCGATGCCTTCGAGCAGCGTGCCGGACTGGTTCACGCGCGGCTGCCCGTAGCTGAGCGCGGAATCCATGTGGAAGTGGGCGTCGACGAAGGGAGGCGTCACCAGGTCGCCACCGGCGTCGATTTCCTCGATGCCGCGTGCGGGCAGGCGCGGGCCGAGTTCGACGATGCGGCCGCCGTCGATGGCGATGTCGATGTGCTGGCGGCCATCGGGCAAGGTTGCGTTGCGGATCAGCAGTTGCATGCTTCGGTCTCCGTCGTTCACTTGTTCTCGTATTCAGACATTTCGATTCCGCAGTTTTTGCAGAAGCGGGCACTGGTTTCGTGCCCTTTGGAGAGGCAGTTGGGGCAGGCAGGCAAGGTGAAGACGGCATTATCGCGCGGAAGAATTTCCCGCGGAGCTTGTACCCGCACGGCGTGTTCACGGCGACCAGGCAGCTGACGAGCTGGACAAAATCGGCGCAAGGCGAGAGGCGGACAGCCCGGCGGCTCGACCGGATGCGCATCAAATCTTGTCTATATGGAACTGCCCTTCTGCGCGAACCACTTATTGACAATAAGTTTGCGCTCGCGGCGCCGTTTTCCGGAGAGGGAAGCTGAAGCGATCCCTGCGGGCCATGTCCGAAATATGAGTTTGGCAGGAGGGGCGCGTGATCGTTACCACATTCCTTGAAGTTCCGGATCCCGTGAGCGTGGATCTGCGCAATCGATCCCAAGGGGAGCCAAGGGAGCTGCACCTCAGGAAAATCGATTCCCACCTGGAGGCCTCGGCCACCTATCTGGAGGTGGGAGAGAAACATTACTGGCCGATCTACCGCATCAGTTGGACCGATGCGCACTGGGCACGCCACCTGCAACGTCCGGACATCGAGATCTCGGGCATCTATACGAATGACGGCGTGAAGATCGGCTATCTGGAAGTCCAGATTCATCCGGATTCCTGCATCGAAATACTCAACTTCGGGCTGCGTCCGGCTTTCATCGGAAAAGGTTACGGCAGGCAGGCGCTGGCCCTGGCCATCCGGCGGGGCGTGGAACTGGGAGCGACGAGCATACGGTTGACCACCTGCTCGCTCGATCATCCGGCCGCGTTGAAAAACTACTATTCGAGCGGGTTCCGCTTGATGAAGGAAGAGGTGAAAAACTTCCTCCCCCTGGACAACATTCCCCAGCTCGCGGAAGAGGGCCTCGCATGCACCTGAAAGGACTCTGCCATGCCCTTCTGAGTGCCATGCTGTTCGGCACCGTCACCGGGCTGTCCAAGCTGTTGCTGGGCAGCCTCGGTCCGGCCACGCTGGGAGCCGTGACTTATCTGGGCGCCGGCATGGTCGGCCTGCTCGCAGTTGCGCTTGCGCCGGCTCCGTCTGTCCCGCCTGCCGCTCGCAAGGAGCAGGGGGGCGCGTGCTTCGGTGCGGCGCTGGTTCTCGGCGCGGTGGTCGCCCCCCTGCTCTTGATGACCGGTTTGCAGTCAACCTCGGCTTCGCTGGCTTCGATTCTTACCAACCTAGAAGGGATTGCGACGGTAGGGCTGGCCTGGCTGTTTTTCAGGGAAAAGTCCGACCGGGGCAGCGTGATTTGCATCCTTGCGATTCTTGCCGGCGTCGCCTGCTTCACGTTCTCCGGCAACGTGCCCCTCTCCGGCAACATCGGGCCGGTGCTGGTGGCGCTCGCCTATCTATGCTGGGCGCTGGACATCAACCTGATGCGCCGCGTGACGAATATCACCATGCCCCGCGCGGTCATGATTCGCGGCTTTGCCGGTGCCTTCGTGATGATGGCCGTGGCGTGGCTGTGGCGGGAACCCGCTCCAGGCAACATGGCCCTGGCGGCGGGCTTGCTGACCGGCGCGGTCGGGTTCGGCGTGAGCTTCATCCTGATCCTGAATGTGCTGCCTACCCTGGGCGCGGCCAAGGCGGGCGCCATTTTCGCGTCCGCCCCGATATTCAGTTATCTGTGCAGTTCGCTGCTGGAGAGTGGAACAGTGTCGCCATCCAGTGCGCAGCTCGTCGCCATCGTGTTGATCGTTTGCGGCATCGTGCTGGCCGGGATCAACGCCTTCCGCGCCGAACGCCTCGAACAAGGCCTGCCCGCGCCTGTCCAGGTGTGACGCGGCTGGCCCAGCTAAGAGCCTGTTCAGTGTCTGAAGGCGGGCGCAGCTTTTGCTTGCTTTGCGTGCAGGTACCTGAATTTCCCGCCCGATACCGCAGATGGCCAAGCCCCTCGCACTCACGCCCGCCGCACCAGCCAAGGTGCCGGGCCTGCGTTATGTCACCGATACCCGGCCGGGGATCACGCGCGAAGCAAACGGCCCCGGTTTTCGCTACCGCGATGCCGATAGCAAGCCGATCGAGGACGAAGCCACGCTGGCGCGCATCAAGGCACTGGCCATTCCGCCGGCCTGGGTCGATGTATGGATCTGCCCCCACCCCAACGGCCATATCCAGGCCACCGGGCGGGACGCCCGCGGACGCAAGCAATACCGCTATCACGCGCGCTGGCGCGCAGTGCGCGACGAGGCGAAGTACGAACGCATGCTCGGCTTTGCGCGTGCATTGCCGGCCATCCGCGCGCGCGTGGCGCAAGACTTGAAGCGGCCCGGCTTGCCGCGCGAAAAGGTGCTGGCCACCATCGTCGAGTTGCTGGAAGCAACGATGATGCGCATCGGCAATGAGGAATATGCGCGCCAGAACAAGTCCTTCGGCCTGACCACATTGCGCGACCGCCATGTGCGCATCGATGGCAGCGAGGTGCAATTCCGTTTTCGCGGCAAGAGCGGCGTGATGCACAGCGTGACCGTGACCGACCGCAGGCTGGCGCGCATCATCCGCGGCACGCGCGACCTGCCGGGTCAGGAGCTGTTCCAGTACCTCGATGACGGCGGCGAGATGCGCAGCGTGGATTCCGCCGATGTGAACGACTACCTGCGCGAGATCAGCGGCGAGGATTACACGGCCAAGGACTTTCGTACCTGGTCCGGCACGGTGCTGGCGGCGCTGGCGCTGCAGGAATACGAAAAGGTCGACTCCGACGCCCAGGCCAAGAAGAACGTGGTGCGCGCCATCGAGTCGGTTGCGGAAAAGCTGGGCAACACGCCTTCGGTGTGCCGCAAATGCTATGTGCATCCGGGCGTGATCGAGTCTTACCTGGACGGCACCATGCTGCACGCGCTGCACGAACGCGCGCGCGAGGAACTGGGCGAGGAGTTGCATGCGCTGCAGCCGGAAGAGGCGGCGGTGCTGGTGCTGCTGGAACGGCGCCTGGCGCAGGCCGAGCAGGCAGTGCGCGATGCGCCGCCGTCGCAACCGGCCGGACGCAGGCAAGGCGCCAGGTCCGGCCGAAGCCGCTCCAGGGGCGGGGAAGGAAAGACTACCCCGTCGCGCGCCGCCTGAATCCTGTATGGCGGGCAATGTTGCTCCTGCTCCACAGTGCAAATGGCGGTGATATGATCCCGGTTCACATTTCCGGCACCGGCCCGGTCACCGTATCAGCGAGGTTTTCCCAGCATGACGCTCAATGCAGATGCCATCACCCTGATCCTGCTCGCTGTCCTGGCCATCGCCCTGCTCGCGCTGATCGGCATCCTTCTCGCCGGCAAATCACGGGACGCGCGCCACCGCCGCGCCACTTCCGCCATCCGCAACACCATCGTCGAATACTTCCGCCGCAGCGGCGTCACGGTCTCGGCCGATTGCGTGCTGACCGAGAGCGGGCGCTACACCGCCCTGGTCGAATCCGAGCCGATGAAGCGCTTCCGCCTGTCGCACATCATCGAAATGACGCTGCGCGAACACATCCGCAAGGCCAGCGGCGTGGAGCTGGACAAGATCTACTGGCGCTTCCCGGTCAAGGAAGCGGTGCAGGCGGCAGCCGCACCGAGCGCCGCA
>DATBUE010000403.1:0-3213 GCA_036516375.1 Noviherbaspirillum sp.
GAGGCGGCGGTGGCGCGCTTCAACCTTTTTCTGCGCAATAGATGTTCTCGCGAGGGGGCGACGGATTCCGCCTGCCGGCTGCGGCGATTTTACTGGAGGAGCATTCTTGAATTGCTGCACAAGGAGGCCATTCGCCAGTCCTTGCTCCTTGCGCAGTTTTTTCGAGCCAAGCGGCCCGGCTGGCTTCTGCTCGCCAGCACTGGCTTGGCCAAGTAGCTAAAGACCGGCGATGGATTACTTCGCCGAGCCTTTGGCATGAGATCGCCCGCTATTGCCAGTGTTGCGAGTCGGGGCGGGGCGTGCGCCTCTTGCCGCGCCTGACGTCGCGCCCTGGCGTTGCTGGCCGCGCCGCGGCGGAGGAGTGCCGCTACGAAGCTGGATCGGTTGCGGCTTGGCGTGCGGATCAGGTTCGAAGCCCGCAATGACTTCACGCGGCAATTCGCGCTTGATCAGTTTTTCTATCCCCATGAGCATATCGTGCTCGTCGACGCACACGAGCGAGACCGCCAGCCCACTTGCGCCTGCACGTCCCGTGCGGCCGATACGATGTACGTAATCCTCGGGCACGTTCGGCAAGTCGTAATTCACTACGAAGGGTAGTTCCTCGATATCGATTCCGCGCGCGGCTATATCTGTGGCGGCCAATACCTGCAGTTTCCCTTCCTTGAATTCGGCCAGCGCACGGGTGCGTGCAGTCTGGCTCTTGTTGCCATGAATGGCCATGGCCGAGATGCCATCTTTCTCCAGCTGTTCGACCAGTTTGTTCGCGCCGTGCTTGGTGCGTGTAAATACCAGCACCTGCCACCAGTTATTCGTCTTGATCAGATGCGAGAGCAGCGGATGCTTGCGGTTGCGGTCGACAGGATGAATCCGCTGGTCGATGACTTCGACCGTGGAATTGCGGCGCGCGACTTCAATTGTGGCCGGCGAATTGAGCAGGCGGTTTGCAAGTGCCTTGATTTCGTCCGAGAAGGTGGCTGAGAACAGCAGGTTCTGGCGTTGCGGGGGCAGGGCGGCGAGCACCTTGCGAATGTCATGGATGAAGCCCATGTCGAGCATGCGGTCGGCTTCGTCCAGTACCAGGATCTCAACCTTGCGGAGATCCACCGTGCCCTGCTGCAGGTGATCGAGCAGACGGCCCGGGGTGGCCACCAGAATGTCAACACCGCGCCGCAGCAGGTCGATCTGCGGATTGATGCCGACGCCGCCAAAGATGACAGCCGAGCGCAGCTTTAGATAACGTCCGTAGATGCGCACGCTTTCTTCCACTTGTGCGGCAAGTTCGCGCGTCGGCGTGAGAATGAGTGCGCGCACGGTCTTCGGCGCGGCAGCGCTGCCATGGGCGAGGCGTTGCAGAATGGGCAGGGTAAAGCCAGCAGTCTTGCCGGTGCCGGTCTGGGCGCCCGCGAGCAAGTCGCCGCCCTTCAATACGGCAGGCACTGCTTGCATCTGGATAGGGGTGGGAGTGAGGTAACCCTGTTCGGTTACTGCGCGGACAATCTCTTCGGACAGGCCGAGTGCGGAAAAAGACATGAAATCCTTGGAAAAATGAAACGTATGGCCGGAGGCCGGCGCGAAATCCCGCCGGGCAGCCGGGAATGTCTTGGCGTGCTTAGCGGGCAAAGGGCGACAGCAGGGTCACCATCTGACCGAAAATCTTCGGTGTGCCGGCAATGACGTTGCCCTGGTAGAGATAATCCGATTCGCCGGAAAAATTCGAAACGATGCCACCGGCCTCGGTGATCAGCAGCGAACCCGCGGCGACATCCCAGGGTTTCAATCCCTTTTCGAAGAAGCCGTCCAGCCGTCCGGCAGCAACATAGGCCAGATCCAGAGCAGCAGCCCCCGGTCGCCGCAGGCCTGCACAGCGCTCGCTCAGGAGCTTGAACATCTTGACGTATTCGTCCAGTTGGTCTGTGTCGCGAAACGGGAAACCGGTTCCGATCAGGGCTTCGGACATCTTGTCGCGGCGACTCACGCGAATGCGCTTTTCGTTCAGATAGGCTCCGCCGCCCTTGCTGGCTGTGAAGAGGTCGTTGCGGTTGGGGTCGTACACGACAGCTTGCGTAATTTGCCCACGCTGTTTGAGCGCGATCGAGACGCAGTAGGTGGGGAAGCCGTGGATGAAGTTGGTAGTGCCGTCGAGCGGATCGATGATCCACACGTTCTCGTGCTCGTCATGCAGGTTGGCAGAGGCGCCGGATTCTTCGGCCAGGATCGCGTGATCCGGATAGGCCGTTCTCAGCACATCGATGATGGCGTTCTCGGCGGCTTGGTCGACCTCGGTCACGAAGTCGTTGCGGCCCTTTTCTGTGACCTTGACGCGATCGAGGTCAAAGGATGCACGATTGATGACGGCGCTGGCGCGACGGGCAGCCTTGACCGCCGTATTGAGCATGGGATGCATAAGCGTTCCGATAGAATGGCGACCCGCGTGAATGGACCGGGGCCGCACGAATTTTCGTTAATGAGCGAAGCGGACGGTCGCCATGCGCCGCCGCCAAAGCCCGCTATTCTAAATGAACCGCTCCGAAACCCCTATGCCTGCAACCTCGCTGTTCTCGCGCCTGCGCTTTGTCCTCATCGAAACCAGTCATCCCGGCAATGTCGGGGCGGTTGCGCGCGCAATGAAGACGATGGGATTCTCGGATCTCGTGCTGGTGAAACCGCGCTTTGCGGACGCGACGATGCAGGAGGAGGCCGTCGCGTTCGCAAGTGGTGCCCTCGACGTTCTGGAGGGGGCACGCATTGTCGCGCATTTCGAGGATGCAATTAACGGATGCAATTTTGCGGCCGCACTGAGTGCACGTCCACGCGAATTTGCGCCGCCGGTACTCACGCCGCGTCGGCTCGCGGCACAATTGGCCGAGGCATCCCACCTGAAGCCGGCGCTAGTGTTTGGAAGCGAGCGGTACGGTTTGCCGAACGAGATTATCGAGCGATGTAACGCCCTCATCCATATTCCTGCCAACCCTGATTATTCGTCGCTCAACCTGGCTCAAGCGGTTCAGTTGCTTGCCTATGAAATCCGACTGGCAGGTATGGAGGTCGAGGGGGAAGGTGCGTCAGAGGCTAACGAAATCGGCTTTCTCGGCGAGCCCGCCGAGCTAGTGCAGATCGAGGGAATGTATGCCCACCTTGAACAAGCCTTGGTCGAGATCGATTTTCTCGATCCCGGGAACCCGCGCAAGCTAATGTCGCGCTTGCGGCGCT
>DATBUE010000404.1:0-4454 GCA_036516375.1 Noviherbaspirillum sp.
ACCTACCGGTCCCCTCCCCCTCTTAGGGGGAGGGCTAGGGTGGGGGTGGGAAGGTCGAATACGCGCATGTGCATGTCCAAGCTCACTACCCCGATCCCAACCTTCCCCCTGCAAGGGGGAAGGGGCCGGCCGGCAGCAAAAAAGAACGCAATCTAAACCATGACCGAACAAGCCTCCCTCTTCGAAGAAGCCCCCGCCGGCGACGGCGAGGCCCTGACGCTCGCCTCCTTCGCCGAGCGCGCCTATCTCGATTACGCCATTTCCGTCGTCAAGGGCCGCGCCCTGCCCGACGTCTCCGACGGCCAGAAACCGGTGCAGCGCCGCATCCTGTATGCAATGCACGAACTCGGCCTCGATTCCAGCGCGAAGCCGCGCAAGTCCGCCGCCGTGGTCGGCGACGTGCTCGGCAAGCTGCACCCACACGGCGACCAATCCGTGTACGACGCGCTGGTGCGCATGGCCCAGGATTTCTCGCTGCGCTATCCGCTGATCGACGGTCAGGGCAACTTCGGCTCACGCGACGGTGACGGCGCGGCAGCGATGCGCTACACCGAAGCACGCCTGACACCGATCTCGAGACTGCTGCTCGACGAAATCGACATGGGCACCGTCGACTTCCAGCCGAACTACGACGGCTCGACGCAGGAACCGAAGCTGCTGCCGGCACGCCTGCCGATGGTGCTGCTCAATGGCGCCTCGGGTATTGCAGTGGGCCTCGCTACCGAAATTCCTTCACACAACCTGCGCGAAGTGGCGCTGGCGGCGGTGACGATGGTGCGCAATCCGAAGATCACGCACGCCGAGCTGATGGAATTGATTCCCGGCCCGGACTTCCCCGGCGGCGGCCAGATCATCACGCCGAAGTCGGCGATTGCGGAGATGTACGAGAACGGACGCGGCACGCTGAAGGTGCGCGCGCGCTGGAAGATCGAGGATCTCGCGCGCGGCCAATGGCAGCTCGTGGTCACCGAACTCCCGCCCGGCACCTCCTCGCAAAAGGTGCTGGAAGAAATCGAGGAACTGACCAACCCCAAGGTCAAGGTCGGCAAGAAATCGCTGTCGCCGGAACAGCTCGCGCTGAAGCAGACGATACTGGGCGTGTTGGACACCGTACGCGACGAATCCGGCAAGGATGCGCCGGTACGCCTGGTGTTCGAGCCGAAATCGAAGAACCTCGACCAGACCGAGTTCGCCAACATCCTGCTCGCCCACACCTCGCTGGAATCCGGCGCCTCGATCAACCTGGTGATGATCGGCGGCGACGGCCGTCCGCGCCAGAAGGGCTTGTCGCAGATCCTGTCCGAATGGGTCGCGTTCCGCTTCGAGACCGTCACGCGCCGCACGCAATTCCGCTTGAAGAAGGTCGATGACCGCATCCACATTCTCGAAGGTCGCGAGCAGGTGCTGCTCAATATCGACGAGGTGATCCGCATCATTCGCGAGTCGGACGAGCCGAAGGCGGCGTTGATCGCCGCCTTCCGCCTCTCGGACCGCCAGGCCGAGGACATCCTGGAAATCCGCCTGCGCCAACTGGCGCGCCTGGAAGCGATCAAGATCCAGCAGGAGCTGGCCGAGCTGCGCAAGGAAAAGGCAACGCTGCACGACCTGCTCGACAACCCGGCGTCGATGAAGAAGCTGATCATCAAGGAGATCGAAGCCGACGCGAAGCAGTTCGGCGACGCGCGCCGCACGCTGATCGAGGAAGCCGAGCGCGCCTCGTTCGAACAGAAGGTGATCGACGAGCCGGTGACGGTGGTGATCTCGCAGAAGGGCTGGGTGCGCGCGCGTACCGGCCACGGACACGACGCCGGGCAGTTCACCTTCAAGGCCGGCGATGCGCTGTACAGCACCTTCGAATGCCGCACCGTCGATACCCTGTTGTGCTTCGGCTCCAATGGGCGCGTGTATTCGGTCGCGGTTTCCGCTCTGCCCGGCGCGCGTGGCGATGGCGTACCGATCACCACGCTGGTCGAGCTGGCCTCCGGCACGCGCATCGTGCATTACTTCGCCGGCGTTGCCGACACCACGCTGATGCTGGCCTCGACCAGCGGCTACGGCTTCACCGCCAAGGCCGGCGACATGGTCAGCCGCATCAAGGCCGGCAAGGCTTTCATGAGCCTCGGCGAAGGCGACGAGCCCTGCCCGCCGCAAGTGGTCGGCGCCTCCGCCAGTGCGCTGGCCTGCCTGTCCGAGAAGGGACGACTACTGGTGTTCGGACTGGACGAGATCAAGTCGCTGTCCGGCGGTGGCCGTGGCGTGACGCTGATGGAACTGGAAGCGAAGGAGCGACTGGTGGCGGCAGTGCCGATCACGCAAAAGGGCGTGGTCATCAGCGGCATCGGCCGTGGCAACAAGCCGCAGGAATTGTCGCTCGGCCCGACCGCCCTGCAAGCCCACTTCGGCAAGCGCGCGCGCAAGGGCAAGGCGCTGGAATCGAAGATCAAGCCGAGCAAGCTGAGCGCGGCCTGAGATCGAAATTCGTCCAACAAAAAAGCCGGCATGGATTGCATGCCGGCTTTTTTTATTCTCCGTGCCCGGATTCATCGCGCACGGCTTACAGCTTGGCCGCAATACCGGACTGTCGCCTACTCTGCCAAACGCCGCGCAGACGACTTACCGTTGGATCGCACCTGCCAGTTTCAGATGGAACTTCCCCGACCAGATGCGCAATAGATCCTCACAACGTCCCTGATTCCTGAACAGCCCGGCTATTGAAAGCTCAGCATTCCCAGCTGCTGTCGATATTCGGCGATATTGTTTTCAACGACATCCCAGCGTAGTGCACCCATGTTCTGGAACGGCATAGGACCAGTACGCGTCGCCTTCACATGCTCCAGGCATTTTTGCTGGAAATCCACAATCCTGGCGTAGTTCTCAAACAGGTTTGCGGAAATCGTCCCATTTTCGAGGTACTCGGGCGAGTCCAGGAGTGCAAACACCGCTCTGCGCATTGCCTGCTCGAGAAAATCCTGAGGCTCTAAATGATGCGGTCTCAAGCTCGGCATGTCAGCAAGTTGCTCCACGAGTTTCTCGGCAAACGCTTTCTCGAAAGGGGCGGACACGTCCGTCGCCCTGTGGACTGCATTGGGTAGGACAACACAGCAAATCTTCCGCTGAATCGGCGAATGGTAGCTCATGAGCATGCAATGGAAATGCTCGTCGTGCATGGCCGCGAACAGTCTTCCAGTCGGCACTCCATGCGGCGCAATGTGATTCGACTTCACTCGGTCATCCGCGACGCTCGACGGATGAAATCCTTGCATATGCAAGCTTGCGAGTTCGCCGCCGCCTATCGTGCCCAAGCATAGGGCTGGCTCTACCGGATGCAGGCTGAACTGCTTCATCATTTCATACAGCATCCCGGAAGAAGGGCTGTATAAATATTTGTGTATCTCGTCACCCTGCCCGGATGGCGAAGGCGCCGCGGAATACGGCATTTGTTCCTGTTTGAAGAGTTCCTGAAAGAATGAATCGTGCCGATTCCCATCATTCTGGATGTAATAAAACATCTGCAAGTTTTCTGGCAACTGGCGCACTGCGGCCTCCAGTTTCTCCATGCACGTCTCTTTCTCGAAACCGCGCGGCGTGCCATATCGGTTGTGTTGCCTTTCCAAGTTGTCAGCAACTTCTGCCAAGTATTCTTCGCCCTCCCCAGTCAAGCCGCCGTTCTTCTCGAACATTCTGACAATCTCGGTTTCCTGATTCTGCATCGGGAGAATCCCCTTGACACGTTTGCCGCCCACCTTGCCTTCGTACTGGGGCAGAATTTCTCCCTCGAACTGCTCCTTGACATTCAACACCATATGGGCCGTGTTGAATTCCGCGCGTGAAATCCGGCCGGCCGCATAGGCATAGAACAGCATATCCTTAATGCGCACATCATGGAGTTCAGATTTAGGCGGGTGAGCACGTGACATCGAAAGATGACTGATCGCCTTCCAATTTCCTCGGTCTATCTCAACGCACATCGCTTCAATGGTTTCGGTATGCCTTTCCAGCTTTTTCAGATCGCTTTTTATTTTGGAATTCAGACGGACTGGGCGTAGAAAGTATTCGGCTTGGTCGGGCGTAATCTTCTTGAAATTGACGTCGTCAAGTTTTGCCAGGCTGGCGTGAATATTGAAATTCGCGAGGCTTCCCCCTTTTTCGTAGCGGTCGCGGAAAGCAGGTGAAGCAGCAGCCGGCACAGCCAGTGCGTTACCTGAGCGAGGCTCGACCTGCCTCGGTGCAGGATTGACCGGGGTGGCATTCACCCCGCGTACTGGATTAAACATAGGAGTTCGGTGGATTTCACATAATCATCTACCTGACTGAGCCTGCACTTCAAAGCCGCTGCCTTAGAGCGGATTCGCCCTGACCAGCTCGCCAATGCCGGACGGCTTGCCCACGGCACTGCGTTGCGGCTCCTTGCCATGGCACCCGCCATGTCGCGTCGCCGCGCATTGTTCCATGGG
>DATBUE010000405.1:0-2591 GCA_036516375.1 Noviherbaspirillum sp.
ACGAGGTTGACGCCAGCGGCGACATGGAGCCGATCGTGATCGGTGCCAATTCCAATATCCAGGATGGTGTGGTGATTCACTCCAAATCGGGCGCCGCCGTCGTGATCGGCGAATACAGCTCCATTGCCCATCGCTCCATCGTGCATGGTCCCTGTGTCGTGGGTGATCGCGTGTTCATTGGATTCAACAGCGTGTTGTTCAACTGTCGCGTTGGCGACGGCTGCGTTGTGCGGCACAACTCGGTCGTCGATGGTCGCGACCTTCCGGAGAATTTCTACGTGCCGCCGACCGAGCACATCGGCCCGCATACGGACCTCGATCGTTACCCTCCGGTGAGCATTTCCGCGTCGGAATTTTCAGAAGACGTCGCTCGCACCAACATTGATCTGGTTCGGGGCTACAAGGCCCTGCAGAACGAGTTTTGACAGATGACTGACATTCTTATCCGCAACGCTCGGTTGGTGAACGAAGGGCGTGAATTTGAAAGCGACGTACTGGTCGCCCATGGACGAATCGAGAAAATCGCGACCAGCATCGAGGGCATGCGCGCGCGTGTCGAGATCGATGCCGCCGGGCAGTGGTTGATGCCAGGCATGATCGACGATCAGGTTCACTTTCGCGAGCCAGGCGCGCGGCACAAGGGCTGCATCGCCAGTGAATCGCGCGCGGCCGTGGCCGGTGGCATCACCAGCTTCATGGACATGCCCAATACCGCGCCTCCAACTCTGACGCTGGACGCACTGGCCGACAAAAAGCGCCGGGCCGCTGCGAGTGCGAAGGCCAATTACGCGTTCCACTTTGGCGTCAGTCGCGACAACCTCGAAACCGTTGCGGCGCTCGATCCAGGCGCGGTCGGCGGGGTAAAGGTATTCATGGGCGCGTCGACAGGCGACATGCTGGTGGACGACCCTGAGGTGCTGGAGCGGTTGTTCAGCTGCGTGCCGACGATTCTGCTCGCTCACTGCGAGCACACGCCGAGCATCCTGGAAAACGAGGCCCGCATGCGCGAACGCCATGGCGAGCACATCCCACCCTCGGCGCATCCATTGATCCGCGATGCCGAAGCCTGCTATCGATCATCCCGACTCGCCGTCGAACTGGCCAGGCGCTGCGGCACTCGCCTGCACGTGCTGCATCTGACCACGGCGCGGGAGCTGGCGCTGTTCACACCCGGCCCGCTCGCCGGCAAGCGCATCACCGCCGAGGTCTGCGCTCATCATCTACTGTTCGATGACGGCGACTATGCCGCGCTGGGCAACCTGATTAAGTGCAACCCGGCAATCAAAACTCGCGCCGATCGTGATGCCCTGCGCCAGGCACTGCTCTGTGACCGCATCGATGTGATCGGCACCGACCATGCGCCCCACACGCTCGAAGAAAAGAACCGTGCTTACGCCCAAGCACCTTCAGGTCTGCCTCTGGTGCAGCACGCCTTGCCCGCGCTGATGGAGTTGGTAGAGGAGGGCGCACTGTCGTTAGCGCATCTGGTACACAAGACCAGTCACGCCGTGGCCGAGCTGTTTGGCATACGCGAGCGCGGCTATCTGCGTGAGGGCTATTGGGCGGACCTGACTCTCGTGGAGCGCCTGGCGGTGCCACAACCGGTGGATGAACAGCCCGTACTCGCCCATTGCGGCTGGACACCCTTCACGGGCCGCAGCTTTCGCCATGCTGTGCGGACCACCGTGGTATCGGGCCAACTGGCCTGGCATCAAGGGCGCGTGCAGGACGACTGCCAAGGCTTGCCACTCAGTTTCAACCGTTAATTCGCTCAGGACATCCAATGATCACAATCACTCTTCCCGACGCGAGCGTTCGCCGCTACGCCGAGCCGGTTTCCGTACAGCAGGTTGCAGCCGATATTGGTGCGGGGCTCGCCAAAGCGACCATCGCCGGCAAGGTGAACGGCACGTTGGTCGATGCGTGCGACCTGATCGATCACGACGCCCAACTGCAGATCATCACAGCCAAGGATCCGGAAGGCATCGAGATCATCCGTCATTCCTGTGCACACCTGGTGGGGCACGCAGTGAAACAGCTGTATCCGACTGCACGCATGGTCATCGGTCCGGTCATCGAGGACGGCTTTTACTACGACATCGCTTTCGAGCGGCCTTTCACACCCTATGACCTGGCCACGATCGAACAGCGCATGCGCGAGCTGATCGACAAGGATTACGACGTCATCAAGCAGGTGACGCCACGCGATGAAGTCATTGCCGTTTTTCGCGCGCGTAATGAGGAGTACAAGCTGCGCCTGATCGAGGATATGCCCGACGAAAAAGCCATGGGCCTGTACTTCCATGAAGAGTACGTGGACATGTGCCGCGGCCCGCACGTGCCTAACACGCGTTTTCTCAAGGCGTTTCGCCTGACCAAGCTATCGGGCGCCTACTGGCGCGGCGACTCCAAGAACGAGCAGCTACAGCGGATTTACGGCACGGCGTGGGCAGACAAGAAACAGCTGGCTGCCTACCTGCAGCGAATCGAAGAGGCGGAAAAGCGCGACCATCGCAAACTCGGCGCACATCTTGACCTGTTCCACTTCGACGACATGGCGCCCGGCTCGGTGTTCTGGCATCCCAAAGGCT
>DATBUE010000406.1:0-4955 GCA_036516375.1 Noviherbaspirillum sp.
AGCAGGCTGTTGAAAAACGTAGCGAGCGTGGCGAGATCGGGGCCGAGGAGCGCACGCGTACGAATGGTACGCAGAGCACCGCAGGCCTTGAGGTCGGCTGCGCAGTAGTTTTTCAACAGCCTGTTAGCGCCGCAAGACCGACAGCAGCGGCAGCAATTGCTGCGACATGCGCAAGCCGTGGCGTGCATCGCGCAGCCAACCCGAGATACGGCGGGGCTGCAACAGCAGCACGGCAGCCAAACCTGCGGCTAGCCATTCGGGATGTTGCCTGATGCGTGACGCGATTTTGAAGGCGCTTTCACCGGTAGTCAGCGTGCCGGCCAGCGGTTGCGATGCGTGCATCAGATGTGCGCGCAGCAGGCGACCTTTGAGGATCAGTTGACGCTTGCGGTCGGCGCGCGTGCGTTCGATATCCGTGCGCGGGACCGATTGAAGAGCATGCTTCGTCTGCGCGCGTCGCGGTTCGAATGAGGCAGTGGACGACGACGAAAAGGGTTCTGGTGCCGTCCCTGCCAAGGCGGATTGCAAGGCTGCGGGCATCAACGCCGGCCGAGCAGCAATCCGGCAATCAGTCCGACCACCGCGCCAGCACCGATCGCTTGCCACGGATGTTCGCGCACGTATTCGTCGGCTTGCTGAACCGCTTCACGCGCTCCCTCGACCAGTTGCTGTTCGAGTTCGGACAGGTTTTCGCGCGCTTCGCCCAGGCTCGATCCCAGTCGCGCGCGCGCCTGCCGGTAACCTTGGTCCACGTGTTGGCCTGTGCTGCGCAGCAAGTCCTCCGCGTCGCGCATCACCAGCTTCAAGTCGTCGAGCAAGCCTTCCCGCGCATTCCCGTTTCCACTCGCAGCCATCGTCTCTCTCCCCGGTTGGTATGGGATCGAGTGTAAGCAAGCAAGAGAGGCCGATCTTGTGACCAGTCAAAAGGCCGGGCGCAAGGCGTAGTCGAGCGCGACGCCAGCGAAGACAGCCGCGCCTAGCCAGTTGTTGTGGCGGAAGGCGGCGAAGCAGCCCATGCGTTCGCGCGAGCGAATCAGGAAGTAGTGATAAACGGCGCAGGCTACGGCGGCCAGCAGGCCTGCGGTGAACCACGTTCGCAGGCCGAACTGCCAGCCGACTGTGCCGATCAGACCCAGCGCCAGCGCATAACAGAGCATGACGGCAGCTACGTCGAAATGGCCGAAGGTGATGGCCGAGGTGCGAATGCCGATCTTCAGGTCGTCGTCGCGATCGACCATCGCATATTCGGTGTCGTAGGCGACGGCCCAGAACACGTTTGCGAGCAACAGCAGCCAGGCAGCCGGCGGCACCGCATTCTGCACCGCAGCGAAGGCCATCGGAATACCGAAGCCGAAGGCGATGCCGAGGTAAGCCTGCGGGATCGCGAAGAAGCGCTTGAAGTAGGGATAGCTGGCGGCGATCAGCACGGCCGCGACCGACAACTGCTTGGTCAGTAGATTCAGCGGCAGGATCAGCAGGAAGGCGGCGATGGCCAGCACCGCGGCCACCAACAACGCTTCGTGCGGTGCGATCTTGCCACTGGTGAGCGGTCGCTCGGCCGTGCGCTTCACATGCCGGTCGAAGTCGCGGTCGGCGTAATCGTTGATCGCACAGCCAGCCGAACGCATTAGCGCGGTGCCGAGCGTGAAGATCAGAAGCAGATCCCACGAAGGCGGCCCTTCTGCGGCCAGCCACAGCGCGATCAGGGTCGGCCACAGCAGCAGCAGGATGCCGATCGGCTTGTCCAGTCGCACCAGGCGCAGGTAAAGCTGCAGGCGGTTTTCAGTCAAGGCAGAGTCGTTCATGCCGCGGCCGCCTCGTCCTGGTCGAGCATGGTCACTCCGTTCAGTTTGCATGCGAGGATTGCGTCGCGCACGGCAGCAATCGCGGCACCGCGCGTGAAACTCTTGCGTGCGGCGATCACGACGCGGCGAGATGGCACCGGATCCGAGAACGGAACATAACGCAGCATGCCGTCCGGCGCATTCATGTCCGGCACCGAAGCCACCGGTAGCACGGTCACGCCGATGCCGGAGGCGACCATGTGACGGATGGTTTCCAAGGACGACCCTTCGAAGGTGCGGGCAATGCCGTCGCCGGTGGTCGAGAAGCGCGACATCTCAGGACAGACTTCCAGCACCTGGTCGCGGAAGCAGTGGCCGTTGCCAAGCAGGAGCATGGTTTCAGACTTCAGTTCGTTTGCATCGATGGTCTTGCGCTTGGCCCAGGCATGGCTGCGTGGCAGGGCGACGACGAAGGGTTCGTCGTACAGCGGCAGCACGTTCAGCCCCTGGTCCGGGAAGGGCAGGGCCATGATCGCGGCATCCAGTTCGCCCTGGCGCAGCGACTCGATCAAGCGCACGGTGAAGTTTTCCTGCAGCACCAGCGGCATTTGCGGCACGCGGTCGATCAGCGTCTTGACCAGCGGCGGCAGCAAGTAGGGCGCGATCGTGTAGATCACGCCCAGGCGCAAGGGACCGGCCAGCGGGTCCTTGTTCTGTTTGGCAATTTCCTTGATGGTGGCGGTCTGTTCCAGCACGCGCTCGGCTTGGGCCACGATCTGGGCGCCGATGGGCGTGAGCGAAACCTCGCCGGCGCCGCGCTCGAAGATCAGTACGCCCAGTTCCTCTTCCAGCTTCTTGATCGCGACCGAGAGCGTGGGCTGGGCAACAAAGCAGGCTTCTGCTGCGTGGCCAAAGTGTTTTTCGCGCGCAACAGCGACGATGTACTTGAGTTCGGTGAGGGTCATGGCTGCGTGGGTAGGTCCGGCGGATAGTATAAGTCCGCCCTCGATTCGCGGCCGATGCGGCGCGCCCTCAAGCTTTCAGGAAATCCTCGCGCCCGCCGAGCCAGCGCGCCAGATGGGCATCGACCGTGGCCGGATCGTCGCGCAGCAAGCGCTCGGCCAGGTTGCGCGCCTTTTCCACCAGCCATTGATCGGTTTGCAGGTCGGCAAAGCGCAGCATCGCCTGACCCGACTGGCGCGCGCCGAGGAATTCGCCGGGGCCGCGAATTTCCAGGTCGCGCCGCGCGATCTCGAAACCATCGGTGGTCTCGCGCATGATGCCGAGGCGCTCGCGTGCAATCGGCCCCAGCGGCGCCTGATACAGCAGCAGGCACACGCTTTCCGCCGCGCCGCGACCGACCCGTCCGCGCAACTGGTGCAACTGCGACAAGCCGAAGCGCTCCGCATGCTCGATCACCATCAGCGAGGCATTCGGCACATCGACGCCGACCTCGATCACCGTAGTTGCCACCAGCACATGCAACTCGCCCGCGCTGAAGCCTTCCATCACCGCCTGCTTGTCAGCCGGTTTCATGCGGCCGTGCACGAGGCCGACATTCAGGTCGGGCAGGGCGGCGCGCAGGGTTTCATGGGTTTCGGTCGCGGTTTGCAACTGCAGGGCCTCGGATTCCTCGATCAGCGGGCAGACCCAGTACACCTGGCGCCCTTCGAGCGCGGCCGCATGCACGCGCGCGATCACTTCCTCGCGCCGGTTCTGGTCGACCACGCGTGTGACCACCGGCGTGCGGCCCGGCGGCAGTTCGTCGATGACCGACACTTCCAGGTCGGCGTAATAAGTCATCGCCAGCGTGCGCGGAATCGGCGTGGCCGACATCATCAACTGGTGCGGCACCAGCGCATTGTCGAAACCCTTCTGGCGCAGGGCCAGTCGTTGTCCCACGCCGAAGCGATGCTGCTCGTCGACGATCACCAAGCCCAGTCTTTCGAATTCCACGCCTTCCTGAATCAGTGCATGGGTGCCCACGACCAAGCGCGCAGTGCCGGATTCGATCGCGTCCTGCGCCGCCAGCTTTTCCTTCTTCTTCAGACTGCCAGTCAGCCAAGCGACGGATACACCGAGCGGCTCCAGCCATTGCGCGATCTTGCGGAAATGCTGTTCGGCCAGGATTTCGGTCGGCGCCATCAGCGCGGCCTGGAAGCCGCTGTCGATCGCTTGCGCCGCCGCGAGTGCGGCGACGACCGTCTTGCCGCTGCCGACATCCCCCTGCAGCAGACGCTGCATCGGATACGGTTCGCGCAGATCGGCGCGGATTTCTTCCAGCACGCGTTGCTGGGCAGCGGTCAATTGAAACGGCAGATGAGCCAGCAATGCCTGCGACAACGCCCCTGTGTTTTCCAGTTGCGGCGCGCCCTTGTTGCGCCGCGCCGCCTGCGCGCGCTTGAGCGACAACTGCTGGGCTAGCAACTCGTCGAACTTCATGCGCACCCAGGCTGGGTGGCTACGGTCCATCAGCGCATGTTCGCTGACATCGGGGGGCGGGTTGTGCAACAGGCGCACAGAAGACTCGAACGGTGCTAGTTGCAAGGCCTGCAGCAGCTCCGGCTGCAGCGTGTCGTGCCAGTTGATGCGCGCAAGTGCATTGGCGATCGCCTTGCGCAGATAGGTTTGCGACAAGCCTTCACCGGCCGGATACACCGGCGTCAGTGCCTGCGGCAGGGCGTCGCCTTCCTGCACGATGCGATACGAAGGATGGATCAGCTCAGCGCCGAAGAACCCGTTGCGCACTTCGCCACGCGCCCGCACGCGCGCGCCGACCGCAAGCTGCTTGACCTGGCTACCGTAAAAATTCAGGAAGCGCAGCACGACTTGTCCGCTGTCGTCGGCCAGCGTGACGACCAGTTGGCGCCGCGGCCGGTACTGGATGTCGCAGCTTTGCACCACGCCTTCGACTTGCACACTTCCGATGCGCAGACCCGCTTCGCGAATCGGCGTCAGTTGCGTCTCGTCTTCATAGCGCAGCGGCAGGTGCAGCACCAGGTCCATGTCGGTGCGCAGCCCGAGCTTGGCGAGCTTGCTTTCCTGACTACGGGCAGGGGTGGCGGCGGGAGCGGATGCGGCTTTCTTGCTCGTGGCGGCGGGCATCGGCGAACAGGCGGGTGGGCGTAAAATAGCGCGTTTGTCCGCATTGTACGGAATGCGCCCGCGCTC
>DATBUE010000407.1:0-7691 GCA_036516375.1 Noviherbaspirillum sp.
AACAAGAGATCAGTAAACTGACGGAGCCTCTTGCACATACTTTAGAAATATCCCCAGTGACAGTTCAGAAGCCGACAAACGAGCTCCAAACCGATCAGCAGGAAGTCAAACAGCCTAGGAGGAGAGATAAATTGAGTGCGTGGTTCAAAAAATCGATTCATTACCAATCGTCATAAAGATCCTTCTCCACCGGTAAAACTGCTTTCCACAAACATGCGTAATTGCGACAGGTCTGTCTTCGCATAGGCAGACGTCACTCAGTTACCGCTTATGCAAGAACGGGGCGAGCGCGCCCGGACAGGCCAGTACTGGCGGCACGAGGGTGGCGGGATCGGGAAGGGGCAAGGCGCGCTTGCGAGAGACAGTAGGCATGATCGGCTCCAGTCCAGGGGGCATGCGCTTTGGACTGCAACCTCCATGCCGTAATTCGATGACTTCAGGTAAAACTACTCACATTGACATGCACCGGGAGGTCGACTTCAGGAATGCTATGCCACCACCACCACCTCGACGTCGCCCTCCTTGCGCTTGACGTTCACCCCGACATTATTTGGATAGCGCTGCAGTACCAGATCGAGCTTCGCGCCCATGAACTGCAGCTCGTGAATTTCGACGCGATCGAGGAAGCTCGGCAGTTGCGGGTGGCGGAAGCGGATTTCGCCGCGTCGCGGGTCGAACGACAGACCGAGGCAGGCTTGCAGCAGCGAGAACACGGTCGCTGCACTCCAGGCTTGCGGGGAGCACGCCACCGGGTACAGCGTCGGACCTTCGTCCGGGCGGCGTTCGAAGCCGCAGAACAGTTCCGGCATGCGGTTCTGGTCCATGTACAGCACCGCATCGCGCAAGCCGCTGAAGACTTGCATCGCATGGCCGGTCAGACCGTAGCGCGCCATGCCTTCGGCGATCACGGCATTGTCGTGCGGCCAGACCGAGCCGTTGTGATAGGCCATCGGGTTGTAGCGCGCTTCCTTGCGCGCGATGGTGCGGATGCCCCAGCCGCAGAAAAAATCTTCCTCGAGCAATTGATCGGCGACCCGCTTGGCGTATTCCGGTGTGGCGATGCCGGTCCACAGTGTGTGGCCGGCGTTGGACGAGCGCACCTTGCACTGGCGCTTGGCACCATCTAGCGCAAGCGCGTAGGTGCCGATCTCTTCGCACCAGAATGCTTCGTTGAAGCGCGCCTTCAAGTCCTGCGCCGCCTGTTCGAGTTCGCGCGCAAGGCCGGCTTCGCCCAGCAACAGGGCCAGTTGCGCGGCGCGCTGCCTGGCCTCGTAGACATAGCCCTGCACTTCGCACAGTGCAATCGGCGCTTCCGCCATGGTGCCGTCGGCATGAAACACCGAGTCGTGCGAATCCTTCCAGCCCTGTTGCGCGAGGCCGGATTCGGTATAGCGCGCGTATTCGACGAAGCCGTCGCCGTCGCGGTCGCCGTACATGTCCATCCAGGCCAGGGCCGCGCGGATGTTGGGCCAGATGCGGCGGATCGTTTCGAGGTCGCCGGTGCGTTCGTAATAGGCGCCAGCCAGTGCCACGAACAACGGCGTGGCGTCGATGGTGCCGTAGTAGCGGCGGAACGGGATTTCGTTCAAGGCCGCGAGTTCGCCGTCGCGGGCTTCGTGCAGGATCTTGCCCGGCTCCGCGTCGCGCGCGGCATCGAATTCGGTCGCCTGCGTGGCGGCCAGAAAGCCGAGCACGCCCTTGGCCAGGTTTGGGTCGAGCCACAGGTATTCGCGCGCGGTGATGATGCCGTCGCGCCCGAAGGTGGTGGAGTACCAGGGCAGGCCGGCATACGGATAGTCGCCGTATTGGAGCCGCGTGTTGAGCATGATCAGGTCGGCCGCCGAGCGGTCGAGCCAGCTGTTGAAGCGCGGGTCGGAGGTGCTGATCTTGGAGCGCTGCGACAGCGAGCCGCCGACATCCTGGTTGATCTTCTTGAAGGCGGAAAAGTAATCGAGCGCGACCGGCGCCTGCTCCTCGTCGCGTTCGCAGCCGATGGTGATGTAGAAATGCGCTTCGCCCTTGGGCGGCAGTTCGACGCGGTACTCGGCGCGGCTGGCGGTGAGCGACTGCGGCGCGGGCTCGAAGCGGATACGCGTCTTGCGGATGCACTCGTCGCAACCGGTATAGCCAAGCACCAGCTCACGCTCGCTCACTTGTGGTTGCGCCGGCTCGCCGCGCATCTTGCGCTGGTAACCGCGCACTTCGAAGATGTCCTTGTAGTCGGCAGCGAATTCCATGGCCAGCGTGGTGGAGACCGGCTCCAGTCCGAAATTGACGACGCGGATGTGTTCGAAGCAGGTGCGGTTCCACAAGAGCTTGGCGCGGAAGATGTGCATCTCGCCCTTCATCACCGGATCGGTGCCTTGGGGATGCAAGTCCGGGTTCATCAGTTCCACCACCAGCAGGCCGTTGTCGTCGCGCACGGTGGAATTGAGGAACATCGGGCGCACGCCTTCGATCAGCAACTCCTGGTGCGACAGGAAGCAGGTATCGCCCAGATACAGGCCTTCCTCGCCCAGGCCAATCGATTGGATGTCGCCGAAGCGATCGAACATCGCGAACATTTCATCGTGCTTGAGCACGCGCCGTCTTTCGTCGGCCGGCGAGGCGGTGGCGAGGATGTACCACTTCTCGCCGACCTGGACTTTTTCAACCATGGTGGGCTCCGCTGTTTCCGTTGATGACGTTCATGCCGGATTCCGGCCGGGTGCCGAAGGCGCCGGTCGAACGCAGCGCGCGACCGGGCAGGGCCTCGCCGCGCTGCAGGCGCCGGTAGAGTTGCAGGTAGCACGCCGTCATTGCTTCCACGCTGAAGCGCTCTTCGAAGGCTGCGCGGCAGCGTGCGCGTTGCAGGCGCCCCAGCGCGTGGACCGCTTCGACGGCTTGGTCCTGGTCGTCCACAATGAAGCCGGTCGCGCTGTGTTCGACGATCTCGGGAACCGCGCCGTGACGATAGGCAATCACCGGGGTGCCGCAGGCGAGGGCTTCGATCATGACCAGCCCGAATGGTTCGGGCCAGGCAATCGGACACAGCAACGCGCGCGCCCCGGCCAGCAGCTCGCGCTTGGCGCCTTCCCCCACTTCGCCGACGTAATGCACCAGTGGGTGCTGCATCAGCGGTGCCACCTCGCTTTCGTAATAGGCGCTGTCGGCTGCCTCGATCTTGGCGGCCAGGTAGATGGGCGTCTGGCTGCGCAGCGCGATCCGGATGGCTTCATGCGCACCCTTTTCCGGCGAGAAGCGTCCGACGAAGGCGAGATGGCCGCCGCTGCCTTCTCCCTGGCGATACAGGTTGCGTGGGAGGCCGTGATGCACAGTGCCCAGCCACGCCGCCCAAGACACGGGCTTGCGTTGCTGCTCCGAAATCGATACCAGCGGCACGTCGTCGAAGTAATGAAACAGGCTTTGCAGCTCGGGCAGGTCCAGCCGTCCGTGCAGCGTGGTCAGATGCGGCACATCGAGCCGGCGCGAGAGGGGAAAGTGCAGGTAATCGGTGTGGAAGTGGATGACGTCGAATTCGTTCGCGTGCGCGGCCACCATGTCCAGTTCGATACACGCCGCGCTCAGCCAGGACGGGCGGCGCACGTCGGCACGTGCACTGTGCGCGACCGGTGCGATCAGGCGCGCACGCGTGTTCGAATCGGCGCAGGCAAACAGGGTCACCTCATGGCCCTGGCGCACCAGCTCTTCTGTCAGGTAGGAAACGACGCGTTCAGTGCCGCCATAGGTCTTGGGCGGGACGCTTTCGAACAGGGGCGACACTTGGGCGATCTTCATGCAGGGTCCCGGTAGTGAAGGGGCGTGCGCGATGCGGCAACGTGCCAGGTTCAGACCGGGTGCGTGAGGAATCGTGCCCTGGGCCGCGGGCAGTGGTGTGCAGAAGAAAGAATGGCCTCAGGCGAGGCCGTGCAGATGGCGCGCGAACAGGTCGGCGAACTCGGCCGCGCCGAGCGGGTGAGCGAAGTGGAAGCCCTGCAATTCATCGCACCCGCGTGCGCGCAGGAAATCTTCCTGGTCCTGGGTTTCCACGCCCTCGGCCACCACGGCCAGGCCAAGTGTCTTGCCCATGACGATGATGGCTTCGGTAATGGCGCGGTCTTCGTTGCTGGCACCGAGGTCGCGGATGAAGGACTGGTCGATCTTGAGCGTGTCGATCGGATAGTTCTTCAATTGTCCGAGCGAGGAATAACCGGTGCCGAAGTCATCCACCGCCAGCCGCACGCCGAGCTGCTTCACAGCCGCGAGCAGGGCCGAGGCATGGGCGGGGTTGTTCACCATCATGCCTTCGGTAATTTCCAGTTCCAGCAGCTCCGGCGCCATGCCGGTGGAGGCGAGAATGGCGGCGATGTCGTCGCGCAGGTGGGGATCGGCAAACTGGCGTACCGACAGGTTGACGGCCATCGACACGGCCGGCAGGCCGCTGTGCTGCCAGGCCACGTTCTGCGCACAGGCGGTCTGCAGCACCCATTTGCCGATCTCGATGATCATCCCGGTCTCTTCCGCGATCGGGATGAAGTCGGCGGGTGCAACCGCACCCAGCTCGCGATTGTTCCAGCGCAGCAGCGCTTCCACGCCGCAGATGCGGTTCTGCGTCAGGTGCAGCTTGGGCTGGTAGTGCAGCGTGAATTCGTCGCGTTCGAGCGCGCGGCGCAGGTGGTTTTCCAGCAGCAAGCGTTCCAGCGATTGCGACTTGATCTCGTGCGTGTAGAAACGGAAGTTGTCCTTGCCTTCTTCCTTGGCGAAGTACATCGCGATGTCGGCATTCTTCATCAGCGTCTGCTCGTCCTCGCCATCCTGCGGATACATGGCAATGCCGATGCTGGCCGTGACCCGGCATTCGCGTCCGGCCAGCATCACCGGCTGGGTGGCGGCGGCCAGCAGCTTGCGCGCCACTGCAGAAGCGCGTGCGCTGTCGTCGAGCTCGCGCACCAGCACCACGAACTCGTCGCCGCCCAGGCGGGCAATCACGTCGGTGGTGCGCATGGCGCCGCGAAAGCGCGCCGTGACTTCACGCAGCAGGCGATCCCCGGCTTCGTGGCCCAGCGTGTCGTTGATGTGCTTGAAGCGGTCGAGGTCGATGAACAGCACCGCAAAGCGCGCATGCGCATTGCGTGCCTGGGCAATCGATTCGGCCAGCAACTGGGAAAAGCGTGCGCGGTTCGGCAGGCCAGTCAGCACGTCGTGCGTGGCCAGGTGCTGGATGCGTTCCTCGGCCAGCTTCTGGTCGGTGATCTCGCGCGAGACGCCGCGATAGCCGGCGAAGCTGCCGTCGGCGTTGAAGAAGGGTTCGCCGGAGACGCTGATGTAGTAGGGCTTTCCCCCGCTCAGGTTGCGGCGCATGACGACGTCGCGAAACGGTCGGTGTTCCAGCAGCGTGCGCCGGTGCTCGTCCCAGCCGCCTTCGATCATCAGCGCCGTGTCCCAGGGCGCACGGCCGAGAAAGGCGTTGGGGGCCTTGCCGCTGCGGTTGTGCCGGCTTTCCATGCGCGTGTAGCGCAGTTGCGCATCCTGTTCCCAGTACCAGTCGGAAGACAGGTTGGTCAGGGCGCGAAAGCGCGCCTCGGATTCGCGCAGTGCCTGTTCCACATGACGCCGCTTGGTGACGTCGCGCAGGATGCCGCGAAAGCCGGTCGGCTTGCCGTTCAGGTCGCGCACGAGCTGGACCGAACCTTCGCCGGTGACCGGCGTGCCGTCCTTGCGGTACATCTCCCAGTCCACGCCCTGAGCTGCTACGCCCGACTGGAGCACACGCGCGAAATGGGCCTGCATCCGGGCCGATATTTCCGGTGCCTGCAGATGCTCGTAGCTCAGGCCGATCAGCTCGTGCATCTCGTAGCCGAGCATGCGGCACAGCGCGTCGTTGGCCAGCACCAGGGTGCCGTGGAGGTCGACTTCGTAGTACGGGTCTTCGATCGTTTCCAGGATGCCGCGGTACTTGGCTTCGCTCTCGCGCAGCGCACGTTCGGTCTCGCGCTGGATGGTGACGTCACGCTGGAAACCACGGAAGCCGATAGCCTCGCCGCTGGCATCGCGCACCAGGTGGATGGAGCCTTCGACCAGCAGCGGGCTGCCGTCCTTGCGCAGCAGTTCCCAGTCGCAGCCGGTCATCGAAATGCCGCTCGCATACACCTGGCGGAATCGGGCCAGCACGGCGGCAGCGGCTTCCTTGCTTTGGAACATGCGGTTGTTGCGGCCGACCAGTTCATGCTCGGCATACCCGAGCATGCGGCAAAAGGCGCCGTTGCAGCGCAGCACATTGCCGGCCAGGTCGACCTCGTAATACGCGTCTTCCAGCTCTTCGAGGATGCTGCGAAAGCGCTCTTCGCTTGCGCGCAGTGCGTCGACGGCCTGGATGCTGGAAAGAAGAGCGCTCATGGGGAATCGGGTCAGGTGGCTGGCGCATACCAGAAGTCATGGGACAGGATTGCGCAAGTTTTACCGCGGGGGAATTATTGCATCGGCTTTAATGGAATGCACGCCGGTTCTGCGGGTTTTACGCGGGCCGTTCGTTGCCGAGTTGCATTTGCACCGCTACCATGTGGTGCGTTTGCAAAATAACAAATTTTCTCCTGCGTAGCAGGGAGAATCCTGGCCCATCTTGATTCCCGCACCCTGGCTCCCCCGGCTACGCGTACCCGCGCATGGCAAGCTCCGCCCCGGATTTCGGGCCGCACTTTCCCTGTCCTGCGCCGGCCTGGTTCTGGCCACGCCGCTGCTGCCGCCCATCCTGCTGGGCGCAGCGGCTAGCGTGGTCGGACTGGTGCTGTGGGCGGCAACTGCGCGCGCGCAGCAGCCAGAAGCCGAGGACGATTCCGGTGCGACCGTGCGCCAATTCCGCAGCTTCGTCGAGCATTCGCTGGTGGGGCTGTACGTGGCCCAGGACGGACGCATGGTCCACGTCAATGCCAGCATGGCCGAAACGCTCGGTTACGACACGCCGCAGCAGGTGATCGGCATGCCGGTGGCCACGCTCACCGCGGCCGAAGATTTGGCCCGGCTGGAGGAAAACCACCGGCGCCACCTGGGTGGCGAAGTCGACAGCGTGCGCTACACCTACCGTGGACTGCGGCGCGACGGCGCACGCGTGTGGCTGGACGTACATGGCGGCGTGTGTACCTATCATGGACGTCCCGCCGTCATGGGCGTGGCGCTGGATGTGAGTCGCCAGATGGAATCGGCGCATCAATCGCGTCTGGCCAGCCGAGTCTTCGAATGCGCCAGCGAAGGCATCGTGATCACCGATGCCGACTGCCGCATCGAGGCGGTGAACCCCGCCTTCACCCGCATCACCCGGTATCCCGCTGAAGAAGCCACCGGCAAGCTCTCACGCATGATGACCGGGCAGGGCGCACGCATGAACCAAGGCATGCTCGCGCGTCTGGCGGAAAAGGGGCACTGGGAAGGCGAGATGCGCGACCGCAGGAAGAGCGGCGACTGGTATCCGGCCTGGCTGTCGATTTCCACCGTGCGCGATGGCGACGGCAAGATCACCAATTACGTCGGCGTGTTCACCGACAACACGCGGCGCAAGGAAGCTGAAGCCCGGCTGCAATTCCTGGCCAACCACGACACCCTGACCGGCATGCTCAACCGCAGCGGCATGGACCTGCGCTTTGCCGAGGCACTGGAGGAAGCGCGCTACCAGCAATGCCGCCTGGCCCTGCTGTTCGTGGACCTGGACCGCTTCAAGG
>DATBUE010000408.1:0-7156 GCA_036516375.1 Noviherbaspirillum sp.
CAAGATGTCGCGCCATCGAAGCCACTCATCGATGGTGGGTGGCGTGTCGTGCAGAAGTTTGAGCAGGTCATCCGCATGTTGGGTCACGCACACCCAAAACGCGTTGAGTGCTGGGTCTAAGTCGTTGATATGGACGTGGCTGGCATGCCCATGAAAAAGCAGTTCGAGCGCAACTCCGGCCCCTCCCGCATAGGGTTCCAAGTACTGGCCACCATACAAGCCGTTGACCTTCATCGTCTCAGCGATGAACGGTGCAAAGCGAGCTTTACCGCCGGGATAACGTAGCGGAGTATAGAGCTTGTTCGAATACATAGGTTTGGCCGTTTTGGCGGTTGCGTCCGTGGACCGCTCGGAGCGATGTTAAGCGATCGGCGGCAGGCCATGCTGCCGCTTTATCTTGTTTATCTTCTCGACAAACGCCGTTCTGAATGCCTCACGCAGACCGGATTGCTCGCAGTAGTAGGTAACGTATTTTTTAAACGCCGACTTATCGGAATCCGCCCAAGCTTTGCAACGTTCGATGGGTGTCTTCTCGGCGTTGGCAACGTCTTCCGCAGAGAGTGACTTTATGTGAGCGGACTTGAATTCCAGTAGGAACGCTTCCCGTTCGCGTCCGAACTTGGAAAAAAACGCATCGCTATTATCCATCCCAATGATGAAGGCCACAATGCGACGCTCAATGGCTAGGAAATCTTCATCTGGAAGAACCAAATAAAGGTCAGGATTCCTGATCTTCGCCAGTTCGTTTTTTCCTACATCGGCGTCGAATAGTGCAAGCGAGCCTTCCAACAAAAGCGGATATTCCACGCAGAGCTTCCTCAATGCAGACCAGCTAGTCCCGATTTTTCCGCCATTAGGATCAAGTGAGGAGTGGAACTCGACGGCGGACAGGAGGTCTTGCGATTTGATCAGTCGCTTAGCGAAGTGGATCGCATTTTCGTCCTCACAGAACACTCGGACTTTGCGAGCTGCCGCAACCTTTGCGGAGCTCGACAGTGTGAGCTCCTTGTATGCGAGCTCGTAATCGGGATTGTGGAGGATCGGGTAGTTGTTATCGCGCGCGCTGGACTTGCTGACGAAGTTGATGACGATGCGCCCGGCGGACAAGTTGGCAGCATGTTTGAGATAGAGGTCTTGAATCAAATGCAGGGAGTGCGTCGAAATGACGACTTGCACTTTGTATTTGGCGCTCCAGCGATAGAGGTAATCAAACAGCCGCAACTGCGCCACTGGGTGAAGGCTGCTTTCGAACTCGTCTATACAAAGAATTCCGTTGCCGGTTTGCTGTCCCTTGGTGAAGGCACGCTGGAAACCCACCAAACGATTGAAGATTGCACCGAGGTTGTCTTCGCCGGAAGAAATCGAATGCCAGTCGTAGCGCGCCGTGGCACCCGAAAGGGCGAAGGTGCTCTTGACCTTCTTTTCATGAACGGGAACAAACGCCTCGTAGTCCGAGCTCGGAAAGATGTTCTCGTAGAAGTCTTTGAGGTCTGCCGCTTCGGATTTTGTCAGGGAAATTGACTGGTCTGTGGTGGGTGCAGCCTTTGTGTCAACCAGAGGAAACAACCGTTTGAGGTTCAGGAACGAGGTGTTGTAGAGGAAGTTGCCGTCGCCCTTCTCGGAGCCTGAAACCACAATGCGGTGACGATTTGTGTTTTTCTCGACGTAATAGAACGATACGGGCTCGGCCAGAATCTCCCCGTCGCCAGTTCTAAGGACCATGTCGTAGAAATAGTCTTCCTTGTCGAAAATAGGCGATAGCTTGAAAACCTGATGCAGAGGCGTTTTGAGGTCATGTCCGAAAGCGTCTTTCGCTTCGTTCGAAAAGGGATGCGCGAGCAGCCCCATAAGCGACGTTTTCATTGTCCCGTTGCGCCCCGAAAGCACTGTGACGTGTTCTCCGAGAATCAGCGATTGTTCCTTGAGCGATCGGAAGTACTTGATCCGAATGCCAAGAATCGACTGGATGGCGATGTCCTTATTATTTGAAAGACCGAGTTCGACCTTTCGCTTTCCATCGGGAAGTTTGTCCATTGAGCGTGGCTCTTATGCGTTTGGTTAGACGGGCGCGCCACTCTTTCCTCAAAGCGACACCCGCTTATTTTCGCAGATTGCCTCATGGCATCCCGCCGAGCAGTCGTTGGCAACGAGCAGATACAGCACTAACCCACGCGCACGGCTCACGCCAGTACAAGACTTCAACACGGCCCCCAACCCAAGGCTTCTCCCATCTAATAAAAATGCCGGCTCAATGGCCGGCATTTTCAATGCTCCTAACTCGCGTGTTTGTTTAATTACATTCTTATTCAACCGTCACCGACTTCGCCAAATTCCGCGGCTTGTCCACATCCGTCCCCCGTGCCAGCGCCGTGTGATACGCCAGCAATTGCAGCGGAATCACATGCAGGATCGGCGACAGCTTGCCGTAGTGCTCCGGCAGACGAATCACATGCACGCCTTCGCTTGAAGTGATGTGCGAATCCGCATCCGCGAACACATAGAGCTGCCCGCCGCGCGCGCGCACTTCCTGCATGTTCGACTTCAGCTTTTCGATCAGCGTGTCGTTCGGTGCCACCGTCACCACCGGCATTTCATTCGTCACCAGCGCCAGTGGGCCGTGCTTGAGTTCGCCGGCCGGATAGGCCTCGGCGTGGATGTATGAAATTTCCTTCAGCTTCAGCGCACCTTCGAGCGCGATCGGGTAGTGCAGGCCGCGGCCGAGGAAGAGGGCGTTTTCGCGGCGGGCGAATTCTTCGGCCCAGGCGATGATCTGCGGTTCCAGTGCGAGCACGGCGCCGATGGCGACCGGCAGGTGGCGCATCTGCTTCAGGCATTCGGCTTCCTGCTCTTCGTTCAGCAGGCCGCGCACTTGCGCGAGCGTGAGCGTGAGCAGGTAGAGCGCGGCGAGCTGGGTGGTGAAGGCCTTGGTGGAGGCGACGCCGACTTCGACGCCGGCGCGCGTGATGTAGGACATGGCGCATTCGCGCACCATCGCGCTGGTGGAGACGTTGCAGATGGTGAGCGTATTGACCATGTCCTGCTTGCGCGCGTGCTTGAGCGCGGCGAGCGTGTCGGCGGTTTCGCCGCTTTGCGAGATGGTGACGACGAGTGCGTTCGGGTTGGGCACACTGTCGCGGTAGCGATACTCGCTGGCGATCTCCACATTCACCGGCAGTTTTGCGATGGATTCGATCCAGTACTTGGCGGTGAGGCCGGCGTAGTAGCTGGTGCCGCAGGCGAGGATCAGGACCGAGTCGACCTTCTTGAAGATCTGGTGGGCTTGGTCGCCGAACAGCTCGGGCATGATCGCGGTCACGCCTTCGAGCGTGTCGGCGATGGCGCGCGGCTGTTCGAAGATTTCCTTCTGCATGTAGTGGCGGTAGGGGCCGAGCTCGGCGGCGCCGGTGTGGGCGTGCACGGTACGCACTTCGCGCTCGACCGGCTTGTCGTCGCCGTCGACGATCCAGTAGCGCTGCAATTGCAGGTCGACCACGTCGCCTTCTTCGAGGTAGATGATCTGGTCGGTGGTGCCGGCCAGCGCCATGGCGTCGGAGGCGAGGAAGTTTTCGCCATTGCCTACGCCGACGATCAGGGGCGAGCCTTGGCGCGCGCCGATCACGCGGTGCGGCTCATCGCGCGAGAACACGGCGATGGCGTAGGCGCCGTGCAGGCGCTTGACGGCCTGGCGCACGGTTTCGAACAGGTCGCCGGTGTACATGTGGTCGACCAGGTGGGCGATGACTTCGGTGTCGGTCTGGCTTTCGAAGTGGTAGCCGGCGGCGCTGAGTTCGGCGCGCAGTTCGTCGTGGTTTTCGATGATGCCGTTGTGGACCAGGGCGATACGTTCGCGCGAGAAGTGCGGGTGGGCGTTGTGCGAGGCGGGGGCACCGTGCGTGGCCCAGCGGGTGTGGGCGATGCCGGTAAAGCCGCCGAGGCCGGCTTTTTCGACCTGGGTTTCGAGATCCGCCACGCGCGAGGTGGAGCGCGAGCGCTGGAGCGCGCCGTCCACGTGCAGGGCGACGCCGCAGGAGTCGTAGCCGCGGTATTCGAGGCGCTTCAGGCCTTCGATCAGGACCGGGGTGATATTGCGTTGCGCTACTGCGCCGACGATGCCGCACATGGGAAGCCTCTTTTCGGAAAGATGAATGCGAGCATCCTAGAAGACGCGATGCGAATTATGGTTGCGGAATGACAGGAGAAATGAAAGAAAATTTCGATGGACGGAGCGAGTGAAATAGAATTTCAAAATTCTTTTGTTTTTGATTTTCTACGGTTATGACTTTGCCATTCGACGACCTCGATCGCCGCATCTTGAACGCCCTGCAAGAAGACGCTTCGCGCACGAACAACGAGCTGGCGGCAGCGGTGCATGCTTCGCCGGCTACCTGCCTGAGGCGGGTAAAACGGCTGACGGACGAGGGGGTGATTCAGCGACAGGTGGCGCTGGTGGCGCCCGAGAAGCTGGGGGCGGGCCTCACTGCGATTGTGGAAATCACACTGGACCATCAGGCGGCCGAGCGTATGCAGGAGTTCGAGGAACTGGTGGCGAAGGAGCGCGAGGTGTTGCAGTGCTATCGCGTCTCACCGGGGCCGGATTTCGTGCTGATCGTGCAGGTGGCGGATATGCCGGCGTATCACGCGTTTGCGCACCGGGTGTTTGCGGCGCATGCGAATGTGCGCAATGTGCGGAGTTTCTTTTCTGTACACCGCAGTAAGTTTGAGACGCGGATTGCGGTGTAGGGGGGCCTGTCATTCCCGCCTGGGCGCACTGCTGTCCGGCGCAATCCCTGCCATTCCGCCCACACCCCCACCCCACAGAAAAAATCGTTCTCGTCTAGTATGGACGCCCTGTCCGCGCCTCCGCGCGCGCCTACCTTTCATCCCCATGCACGACGCACTCTTCAACACCCAGACCATCCTCGACCTCCTCAAACTGGAGCAGACCGGCGAAGACCGTTACCGCGGCCAGAGCCATTTCATGGGCAGCCCGCGCGTGTTCGGCGGCCAGGTGCTTGGCCAGTCGTTGTACGCCGCCGCTGCCACCGTGCCGCAGCGCCAGATGCACCTGATGCATGCGCTCTTCATCCTCCCCGGCGACTATCGCCAGCCGATCGATTACGAAGTCGAACGCGTGCGCGACGGCGGCTCCTTCAGCACGCGCCGCGTGGTGGCATCTCAAGAGGGGCGGCGCATCTTCGTCATGTCCGCCTCCTTCCAGCAGGAAGAAGAAGGCGTGTCGCACCAGAAGGAAGCACCGCCCGCACCGGACCCGGAAACGCTGGAATCGAATGTGGTTGCGCTGGCTGCACGTGCGCACATCCCCGGACGCCGCGCGCTGCAGCCGGTCCCGGTCGATTTCCGCTCCGACCCGGTCGACGACGTGTTCTCCACCGAAAAGCGCGCGCCGCGCCGCATGGTGTGGACCCGCTCGCCGGTGTCGCTGCCGGACGACCCGCTCACGCACCAGGCCCTGTTCGCCTACGTCTCCGACTACGGCCTGCTCTGGACCTCGCTCTATCCGCACGGCGTGGGCATGGGCGACCCGCGCCTGCAGATCGCCAGCCTCGATCACTCGATCTGGCTGCATCGCCCGTTCCGCATGGATGAATGGCTGCTGTTTGCAATGGAAAGCCCGAACGCGTCCGGTGCGCGCGGCCTCTCGATGGCCCACGTCTACAACCAGAAGGGTGAGCTCGTCGCCACCCTGGCGCAGGAAGGATTGATCCGCCTGCGCGAAGACCAGCTTGCCGATACCGACAAGAGCGGAAAGCAGGGGTAGTCATGGATCTGGTTTTGAGCCCGGAACTGCTGCTGGCTCTGTTCGTCGCCGCCGGCGTGGCCGGCTTTCTCGATGCGATCGCCGGCGGCGGCGGCCTGATCACGCTACCGGTGCTGCTGCTGGCGCAAGTGCCCCCGCTCAATGCGCTGGCCACCAACAAGCTGCAAGGCAGCTTCGGCGCATTGACCGCCTCGCTGATGGTCATGCGGCGCGGCCTGGTCACGCTGGGCGAAGTGCGCTGGCTGTTCATCGCCTCGCTGATCGGCGCCAGCATTGGCGCCTTCGCCGTCCAGTTCGTGCAAACCTCGACGCTGGACATCGTGATTCCCACCGTCCTGATCTGCATCGGCCTGTACTTCCTGCTGGTACCGGGCGCCGGCGCAGTCGACCGTCGCCCGCGTCTGACTCCAGGCCCGTATCGCGGCGTGGTCGTGCCTGGCATCGGCTTCTACGACGGCATGTTCGGCCCCGGCGCAGGCTCCTTCTTCTCGCTCGCCGGCGTCGCCCTGCGCGGCCAGAACCTCATCACCGCCACCGCTCACGCCAAACTGCTCAACTTCGCCAGCAACATCGCCTCGCTTGCGGTGTTCATCGCGGGTGGGAAGGTGTTGTGGACGGTGGGTGCGGTGATGATCGCCGGGCAGATCGTCGGCGCGTGGGGCGGGGCGCATGCGATGGTGCGCGGAGGGGCGAAGCTGATACGGCCGTTGATCGTTACGGTGTGCTTTGTGATGTTGGGGCGGTATTTGTGGCAGAAGGGGTTGTTGGCGTTTTAGGCATCCCCGTCTCCACAGCACAGGTGGTGGCGTTATCCCCCGGTAGCTACCGGGCGTGTCGTTTTCATTGCAACGAGACAGCGCCTGCCTTTTCCAGCAGCTCAATCACTGAGGGCAGATGGGGATCGTCCGGATAGGCGTTGTGATTGCGCCGCGCCAGGTCCAACGGTGTCATCCCGAGCGCGTCGCGCGCATCAGGACGCGCGCCATGCTTGAGCAACAGGGCCACCTTTCCTGAAGGCACACCCAGCATCGCCACGTGCAATGCCGTGCGATTGTTCGCCCGGCTATCGGCAGCGTTGATGTCTACACCACGCGCAATGAAAAGCTTCAACAACTCCTCGGCTTGCTGCGTGTCGTCCACCATGATGGGATAGACAGCCCCAGCCTGCATGTTCAAGTCCCGCACCTGGTCCGGCGTCAGCGCCGCGTAACGCAGCGCCTGCTTACACGTCCACGCACTCCAGCTTGCTTCGACCTTGATGCAACTGACCAGGGATACCGGATCTTCCTTCGTCGTCTGGTAGGCAAACACTGCGTACAGAGAGAGGATGGCGAGCACGAACACGGCAAGTGCCCAACCGAGGATTCTCTTGGCGCG